>SXJQ01000096.1 GCA_005779345.1 Actinomycetota bacterium | reverse complement strand
GCCAGCACGCTGCGGCGACACGCCGGCGCGCTGCGGCAACACGCCCGCGCGCCGCGGCAACAGATCGGCGGGAACGATCGGCTCGGCGACCGCCGCGGCCGAGGTCGGGGCGAACCGCATCCGGGCGTGGCGAGCCGAACCGACGAGCGGGCTCGACCCCGTCGCGTGGACCTTCCCCGAACCGTTCCCCGCGGCCTTCGCCCCGGGATGCGTCGGCCGCCGGCGCGGCGGCCGACGCCGTACCGGCGGATCGCCGAAGGCGAGCTGGGTCGCCGCCACCGAGATCCCGGCGATCATCCAGAACAGCGACCGCGGCTGGTCGAGACGCAACGAGAAGACGAACATCTCCTCGATGACGAAGAACAGGTACGTCGCCGCGACGCCCCACCCGAGCGCGGAGTAGAGGCGGTCCTTGCTGCGGCTGAGGCGGAAGGCGACGACGAACAATCCGCCGCCGACGAGCCCGAGGCCCGCCAAACCCAGGATCCCCGTTTCGGACCACTGCAAGAGGAACAGGTTGTGCACCGGGTTGTCGTCGAAGATCAGCCCGAACTTGTTGTAGCGGCCCATGACCTGTTCGAAGTTGTTCAGGCCGTGACCGACGTCGGGGCGCGCCTCGATCATCCGCGTCGCGAGTGAATTGAGCTCGCCCCGGGAGTCGACCTCCTCGCCGAAGTGCTCGGTCTGGAAGTTCTCCTGGTACAGCGAGTTGATCTGTGGCCAGAAGACGATGACGGCACCGAGCGCGATCACGAGCGTCACCCGGACGGCCCGCCAGGTCAGCCGCTTGGCGCCGAGGAGCGCGGCGCAGAGGACCGCGCCGGCACCGACCGCACCGAGCGCACCGGCGCGCGTGTGCGACAGCACCATCGGCAGCATCGCGGCCGCGCTCGCCACCAGTGCGGCTCGTCGCAGCCAGGTCGTCCGGAGGTTGATCGCGAGGCTGAGCCCGATGAGCGCGAGCGGCCCGAGGAACGCGGCCATGAACACCGGGTGGATGATCGTGCCGAACGGGCGGCCGATCGAGCCGGTGTCGGTGATCCGCTGGTTGAGTTCGTCGGGGGTTCCGAGGAACGACAACCCGAGCGAACCCTTCGTGACGTACTGCCCGGCGACGATGACCGACTCAACGATCGCGAGCACGCCGAGTGCGCCGAGCGCCACCCACACCTGGGCGCGTGAACGCACCCGGACGGCGAAGTAGACGAAGAGCAGGTAGAGGAAGAACATGCGGGTGATCTCGGCCAGGGCGAGCGACAGGCTCGGCGCGACCACGACACTGGGCATCATCAGCCAGAACCCGACGATCGGGAGCCACATCACCGGGCGGCGGAACGCCCGCCGCAGGTCGGGGAGCATGCCGTACGGGTCCGAGACGAACCACGCGACCCAGAGGGCGAGCACCATCACGTCGATCGAGTTGAGATAGATCGACACCGGACCCGACGAGATCGGTTCGAGCGGCCCGAACGACTTGTGCATGACGGCGCCGAACGACAACACCGTGACCCCGAGCAGCGCTTCTTCGCGCCAGGGGACGCAGATCAAGAGTGCGGCGAGCAGGGCGAACGCCACACCCGCGATCGCGCCCTTCGGCCCGAACAACGCGGCCGCGAACCCGAACAGACCCGCACCCACCGCGGCGCACCACACGATGCTCGCGCCGGCGAGGCGCGGATGGCGTTCGGCGAAACGCGGTCGGCCGGAGTCGAGCGCAACCGTCATGCCGGGACCTCGATCGGGTGCGGCGCAGTCGTGGCGACCGGCCGGGGCGTCCGCGCGGGCGCCGTGCGGTACCCATGGTTCGTCGCCTGCAGCAGCACCTTCCAGTACAGCCAGTCCTGGAGCGCGCTCCCCTCGCCCCGCGCGTCGAGCCACTGCGCGATCCGCGGTGCGGTGTACCCGTTGAAGAGCGCCTCACGGACGAGGCCCCGGGCGATGCTCCGGGGCGAGTTCGACGAGCGCAGGATGCCGTACCGCTCGTGGAGTCCGGGCTCGGGAATCAGCACCTCGAGGTCGCGCAGTCCGCGACCGACCGACTCTTGGAGTCGTCGCGCCGACGCGACGGTGTGTGGGTGGTAGTGCTCCCCGGTGGCACGCGGGTTGTAGACGATGTCGTACCCCGCACGCGACCAGCGGTAGCCCAACTCGACGTCTTCGTGGCCGATGTTCGCCCAGTCTTCGTGGAACACGAGGTTGCGGTCGAGCATCACCTGCCGCGGGACCGACAGGTTCATGCTCCAGTGGTATCGCCACGCAACGGTGCGGTCGGCGCGATCCGCGATCTCGCCGTACGCGAAGGGTTCGTAGCGTTCGACGAACGGTGTCGCGGGCATGCGCGGCGATTGGTACACGTGGCCGAGGACCGCGACCGGCGCGTCGTGGGCCGCGTGGCTGCGAGCATGTTCCGCGAACGTCTCGGGCACGAACCAGACGTCGTCGTTGATGAACAGCGCGAGGTCGCCGCGTGCGAGTTCGAGTCCGCGATTTCGCTTCACCGCCGGCAATCGCTCCTCGAGCCGTACGAGGCGGATGTCGGCACGAGCCCCCGCCGCGACCCGTTCCACCATCGCGGGGGTGGAGTCGCTCGAGTTGTCGACCACGAGGATCTCGAAACGATCGCCGGGGTAGTCCTGCGCGAGCAGATGGTCCAACGTGATCTCGACGATGTCGGCACGGTTGAACGTGGGCACGATCACACTGATGAACGGCACGTCGACCGACCGAGATACGGCCGCCGACAACGGCACCGAAGGCCGCGCCGGACTCACGGGATCACCAGATCGACGTCGGCGCGAAGCGGCCCGGCGAACGATGCTCGCAACTCGGCGGGTCGCAGCACGCCGGTCGCGACGAGGCCCGCGACGTAGACGGGGGCGCCGGCCGGCACGACCGTCCACCACGGCAGATCGAGCGCATGGAAGAGTGCGACCACGGCTCCGAGTGCTGCGAGGGGCAGGCCGAGCCGCACGACCGACCGCGTGGTGAGCGCGCCGCTCGTCTCCCGAACTGCACCGACCGCGAGCGCGCTGAGCAACAGGCTGGTGATGAGCGTTCCCCATGCGGCACCGATCGCATCGAATCGCATCACGAGCGGGACGTCGATCGCGATGTTGGTGACCGTCGCGATCACGAGGAATCGCAGCATGGATCGTTGACGGCCGACGGCGAGCATCACGTAGGAGTGCCACGCGTTGAACACCATCGCGCCCAATGCGAACGACAGCACGATCATCGGAGCTGCGGCGCCGTCGAAGTCGTTGTCGTAGAGCAACTCGATCATCGGCCGCGCGGTCGCGAGCAGCACGAGTGGCACGGGCAGCATCACCGAGAGC
This sequence comes from Actinomycetota bacterium, assembly GCA_005779345.1. Lineage (GTDB taxonomy): Bacteria > Actinomycetota > Acidimicrobiia > IMCC26256 > PALSA-610 > SXJQ01. The sequence continues at coordinate 10,171 of SXJQ01000096.1, read as the reverse complement.
AACAACTCGGTCCCCGAGCGGTACACCGAATCGAACGCCGCGGCGTCACGGTCGTGGTGCCGAGCGAGCAGCGGGAACAGCACCTGGATCAGCACGGCCGACGCCAGGAGCAGGTACTCCACCGGGAGATAGGCCGCGCCGTAGTCGCTGACGGCGCTCCGACTGCTGAAGATCGCGACCATCATCGTGTCGAGCTTCAGGTACAGCACGCCCACGGCGAGCGCGGGGGCCAAGGGGAGCGCCTCGCGGAGCAGCGGGCGGACGAGGGTGCGATCGAACCGGGGCCGCAGGTCGAGCGTGCGGTGAGCGATGAGGATTGCCGCTGCGGCACCCATTCCGGCAGCGGCGACCGGCGCGGCGACGATCGCCGTCAACGACGCGTCGGACCGGACGAGCGACAGCACGATCACGAGTTCGACGACCGACATCGAGGCGCGCACCGCGGCTTCGTACTGTTGCTGCACCCGCACGGCGAACACGACGACCGCCGCCTCGAGCATCGCGTTCGCGAAGAACAACAGCGACGCGACCGCCGCCGCCGTGCGAACCGAGCTGCTCGCACCCATCGCGAGCAGGATCGCCTGGACGCACGCCACGGCGACCACCGAACACGCGACGCGCAGCGCGGTCGCGGTGCCGATGAGGGCATCGGAGTCCTCCGGACGCCGCGCGACCTCGCGGATGGCGAGCTTGTGGAGCCCGAACTCGCCGACGAGGCCGAGCAGGCCGGTGAGCGTGATGACCAACACGAAGTCGCCGTAGCGAGCCGCACCGAGATAGCGCAGCACGACCAAGCCGACGCCGACGTTCGCGGCGAGGTGCACGACCTTGGCGGCTCCCTGGCTCGCCGCGCTCACCGCGACTGCGCGCGCGAGGCCACGATCCGGCCGGGCGGTGCTCAGTTCCTCGACGTTCGCGGTGGGCATCGGCTCGTCAGTCGGTCGGTCCGGTGGCGGGTGGGCGGGTGGCGGGTGGGCGGGCGGCGGTGCCCGGTCAGTCGGTGAGGACGACGGTGGGGGTCCTGCGCCCGTTCGAACCCGCCGCCTCCGCCGTGACCAGATCGATCTCGGCGAGCTCGTCGTCACCGTCGTCTCCGGTGAGGTCGTCGTCGCGGCGACGTTGCGTGCGGAGGAACGACCACACGAAGCCGAGCGCCGCGCCGAACACGAGGCCGAGACCGAGGAACAGGTAGCGCGCCGGGCCGGCCGGGTAGGTGGGCGCGACCGCTTCGTCGAGGCGGCTCAGCTCGGCCGGGCGGCTCGCCGCGTTCACCTCGGCGCTCTCCGCGAGTTCGGAGAGCTGGCGGGCCTTCGAGATCGCGATGTCGCGCTCGAGTTCGAGCGACGACAACTCCGCTTCGACCGCGCTCTTCGGTCGCGAGTCGATCTCGGCGTCGAGCGCGTCCTCGATCTCGGCGATCTTGGCCTGGAGGCCTGCGACCTGGCCGGTGAGCACGTTGCGACGCTGCAACAACTGGAGGTACACGGGGTTGTCGACCTGGTCGTCGACGTTGGTGGTGCTCCGCCCCGTCTGGATCTCCGTCGAGTTCGTCGACTTCGCCGGAGTGCGCGCCAGGTCGGAGCTGACCTGGCTCAACTCGGTTCGTGCTCCGCCGAGGTCGGCGCCGGCCTGGCGCAACTCGCCGGCCAGGCGGTCGGCTTCGTCCTGGGTGAGTGTCGGCGTGCGGTCGGCGGTCGTGATGCCGTTCGCCTCCTTGAACTCCTCGACCGACTGCACCGCGGCATCGCGATCGATCTGCGCGGTGGAGGCCTGGTCGGTCAGGAACTCGGCGTAGCTCGTGGCGTCCTGTTCGAAGCGCGTGATGCTCGACTCCACGAGGATCGCGGCCGCCGTGTCGGCGATGTCGGCCGCGATCTCGGGGTCGTCGAACGACGCCGAGATCTCGAGGACGTAGGAGTCCTCGATCGACGTCGCCGAGAGGCCGTGCTGCACGTTGTCGATCGTGGACTTGCGCTTGCCGGGGTCCTTGTAGAAGCCGGCGGTGAGGACGGCACGCGTCCACTTGTAGGAGATCGCGAAGCCGCGGCGCAACGATGCGACCGGTCCGGTCGCATCGTCGGTCCGCTCGTCGAGCGCGAGACGGTCGACGATCTCCTCGGCCACCGAACGGCTCCCGAGCATCGCGGCCTGCGTCGCACCCAGCGTCGTCGACAGTTGTGAGTCGAGGACGCCCGGCTGGTTCGAGAGCGAGTCGCCGTTGCTGTTGAGGATCGTCGATTCGCGACCGTGGATGAGCACGCGCGTCGACGACACGTACGTCGGCGCGACGATGAACGATCCGACGAACGCCACCATGCCGGCGAGCAACCCGATGACGGGCACCCTCCACCACTGACGCAGGACTCCACGTACGGTCACGGTCTTCTCCATGTCATTCTCCTGTTCCGACCGGCGACAGATTCGGGCGGCGTCGTGTGCGGCGCAGGACCCGGTCGCGGGCGATGATGCCGACGGCTCGTGCACCGAGCGCGGCGGCGGCCAACGGACGGAACACGCGGCGCGGTCCGTCGAGGTGATGCTTGGCGTAGTAGCGGTAGGCACCTCGGTGGAAGTACCGAACCTGGGCGACGGGCCAACCCCGACGGCTGCCCCCTTCGGCGTGGACGACGACGGCCTCGGGCACGCACCACACCGAGAAGCCGGCGTCATTGATGCGCCGACACCAGTCGGCGTCCTCCCAGTGCATGAAGAACCCCTCGTCGAGACCGCCGACCGAGTCGACGACCGAGCGCGGCACCATGAGGCAGGCACCCGACACCCAGTCGACCTCGTAGGGGTGCACGTCGGAGCGGGCCGCGGGTGCGAGGTACCGCTGCGACCAACGGTTGCGGGGGAACCACCGTGTCAGGGGCGAGCGGCGGCCCCAGATCGCGGCCGCAGGGGTCGGGAAACTGCGGGCCGTTCGCTGATCGGACCCGTCGAGGTTGCGCAGCCCGGGAGCGACGACACCGGCGTCGGGATGCGCGTCGAGGAAGGCAATCATCGTGTCGAGCGCGCCGGGAGCAACGAAGGCGTCGCCGTTCAGCAGCACGAGGTGGCGCGCCGAGGTCGCCCGCATCGCGGCGTTGTTCGCGGCCGCGAACCCGGCGTTGCGGCCCATCTCGATGATCGTGGCGTGGCGCAGGTGCGATTTCGCGACGGTGACCGAGTCGTCGGTCGACGCGTTGTCGGCGATGACGACGTCGACGGTGTGGTCGAGCACGGTTCGCTGCACCGCGTCGAGGCAGTCGCCGATGACCGCGCGCGAGTTGTACGTCACGACGAGGACGCCGAGGTCGGGCCGAGGCGCATCGACGCCCGCCATCAGTGCGCCCCCATCATCAACACGACGGCGCCTACGGTGCGGCGCAGGATCCGCAGGTCGGTACGGGTGTTGCGCGCGTCGACATAGGCGAGGTCGTGGGCGAGCGTCTCCTGGAAGCGGAGGATGTTGCGCCCCGACACCTGGGCCAAACCGGTGAGCCCCGGCTTCACCGAGAACTTGAGGAGCTGGTCGTCGCGGTAGTGCGCGACCATCTCGGGACTCTCCGGGCGCGGGCCGACGAGTGTCATGTCGCCGCGCAGAACGTTATAGAGGTTCGGGAGTTCGTCGAGGCTGGTGCGGCGGAGCCAGCGACCGACGCGCGTGCACCGCGGGTCGTACGGGAGCTTGAAGTACAGCGTCTCGACCTGTTCCTCGTCGTAGTCGTACGCGTACAACTCGGGAAACCGCTCGCGAGCGTCGAGGTACATCGTGCGGAACTTGTAGAACGTGAAGAGCTTGCCGTCGTGCCCGACCCGCTGTTGTCGGAAGATCGGCGATCCCTTCGAATCGATCCGGATGACCAACCAGAGCAAGGCCACGGCGGGTGCGGTCGCGAGGAGCAGCGCCGCCGAGCCGACGATGTCGAGCGCCCGCGCCGTCACGAGGTAGCGCGTCGAGTCGCGGCGGCGCGGCGGGATCGCGACCCGTCGGATCACCTCGAGGTCACCGTCGCGCACGGACCGCTCGAGGTGGACCCGGCCACCCTCGACGACAGCCCGCGCCGATTCCTCGACGCCCGTCGCCGTGGTCCCCGAATTCGGGTCGGGCGCGCCCGGCGCCGGCGCCGCCTGTGGTCGCCCGCTCGGCAAGGGGCGCGCGGGGCGCGCCGCGACCTCACCGCCCACCGAACTCCCCGAATTCGCCACCACAGCCCCCAGATCGTGTGGCAGCCCGCCACTGCGTCGGCACGACGCAGGCGACGACGGCCGCCCCAGCACTGTTCACATACCCGCCTGCCAGCGCCGTCACGCTAAGCGCGAACTCTCGGCGCGCGCAATGCACAAAATGGCGAACAGCGCGTGACGCGCGAGTTTCGGTGTGGCGCGAGTGACTCGTGTGGCGAATGGACCCTCACTGTTCGTGAGCCGATCGCCGCGGTTCGCCCGAGGCCCCCGAACCGAGGCCCGCGCAACCGAGGTCAGGACGACAGCGCTGCGATCACCGCGTCGGGGATGTCGAAGTTCGCATAGACCGCCTCGACATCGTCGTGGTCCTCCAACGCGTCGACGAGGCGAAGCACCTGCTTGGCGCTGCTCTCGTCGTCGAGGTTGACCGTGGTGCTCGGGATCATCGTGAGATCGCTGCTCTTGACCGGGATGCCGGCCGCCTCGATGGCCGTGCGCACGTGGTGGAGTTCGGTCGCCGGCGTCGTGACCTGCCATTCGTCGCCGAGGTCGGTGATGTCTTCGGCGCCGGCGTCGGCGGCGAGGAGCAAGAGGTCGTCCTCGTCGATGACCGGACGGGCGACGAGCACCACACCTTTGCGCTCGAACTGCCAGGCGACGGCGCCGGGTTCGGCGAAGGAGCCACCGTTCTTGGAGAAGAGGTTCTTCACTTCGGCGCCGGTGCGATTGCGGTTGTCGGTGAGGCACTGCACGTACACCGCGACGCCGTTGGGTGCGTAGCCCTCGTAGTTCACCGACTCGTAGACGACGCCTTCCTCCTCGCCGGTCCCCCGCCGGATGGCCCGCTGGATGGTGTCGACCGGGACCGAGTTGTCGCGCGCCTTTTGCACCATCGTGCGCAAGGTCGCGTTGGTGTCGGGATCACCGCCACCCGCGCGTGCCGCGACCTCGACCTGTCGGATCAACACCGCGAAGAGCTTGCCGCGCGCCTGGTCGGCCGCACCCTTCTTGTGTTTGATCGAATGCCATTTGGAGTGACCGGACATCGAGGGCTCCTCGTCGGGGACCGAACGCGGACAGGACGCTACGGACAGTGGTTCACGAACAACTGATGGAGCCGGAGGTCGGCCGACAGTTCGGGGTGGAACACCGCTCCCCAGATCCGCTCCGCGCGCACCAAGACAGCGTCGCCCGCATGTTCGGCGAGCACCTCGACCGATTCACCGACGTGTTCGATGCGCGGCGCACGGATGAAGACCCCGGTGAAGGGCGCGTCGAGACCCTCGACGGCGAGCGGTGCCTCGAAGCTCGCGACCTGGCGCCCGTAGCCGTTGCGCCGCACCCGGAGGTCGAGGCGGTCCAACGGGCGTTGGTCGGGACGGCCGTCGAGCACCTCGGCGGCGAGCAGGATCAGCCCCGCGCAGGTCGCGAGGCAGGCGACCCCGTCGTCGAGGGCGGCCGTAAGTGGTGCGCGGAGCCCCGAGGAGTCGAGCAGCTTGTCCTGGGTCGTCGACTCGCCGCCGGGAAGCACGATCGCGTCGATTCCGGAGAGGTGGTGGGGCAGCCGCACGAACACGGTCTCGACCCCGAGCGCGTCGAAGGCGGCGGCGTGTTCACGAAACGCGCCTTGCAGGGCCAAGATCCCGATCTTCATCGCCTGGGGGCCTCACGGTCCGGGCCTCACGGTCGGGGCCTCACCAACCGCGCTCGGCCAGCTTCGTGTCGAGTTGGTCGATCTCGAGGCCGCGCATCGCGTCGCCGAGCCCGGTCGACACCTCGAGCACGATACCGGCGTCGGCGTAGTGGGTCGTGGCCTCGACGATGGCCCTGGCGCGCGGCGCGGGGTCGTCGCTCTTGAAGATCCCCGATCCGACGAAGACCGCCTGGGCTCCGAGTTGCATCACGAGCGACGCGTCGGCAGGGGTGGCGATACCCCCGGCGCAGAACAGCGGGACCGGAAGCTCGCCCCGCGCGGCGACCTCGTGCACGAGATCGATCGGCGCCCGCAGCTCCTTGGCCCACCCGAACAGCTCGGCTGCGTCGGCCTGGGTGAGCTTGCGGACGTCGCCGAGGATCGATCGCAGGTGCCGGACCGCCTCGACGATGTTGCCGGTGCCGGCCTCGCCCTTGCTCCGGATCATGCACGCGCCCTCGCTGATGCGACGCAGCGCCTCACCGAGGTTCGTCGCACCGCACACGAACGGCACGGTGAAGGCCCATTTGTCGACATGGTGGGCCTCGTCGGCGGGCGTGAGCACCTCGCTCTCGTCGATGTAGTCGACGCCCATCGCCTGCAGCACCTGTGCCTCCGCGAAATGGCCGATCCGGCACTTGGCCATCACCGGGATGGTCACCGCAGCTTGGATCCCGGCGATCATCTCGGGATCGCTCATGCGGGCGACGCCCCCGTCGCGGCGGATGTCGGCGGGGACCCGCTCGAGCGCCATCACGGCCGATGCACCCGCGTCCTCGGCGATCTTGGCCTGATCGCGGTCGACGACGTCCATGATCACACAGCCCCGGAGCATCTCGGCGAGACCGCGCTTGACGCGCGCCGTCCCGACCGCCGCCTCGACCCCGGCACTCGGGCTCTTGGTATTCGGGCTCTTCGGCATCAACGACCACGTCCCTCGACGGTTGGCTTCGAACATCGGCCTCCAACGGCCGTCGCGCCATCGTACCGACCCGGCTCGCCGCCTCCCCGAAGATGTGCACGACACGAAACGCCCGTCGACGGGTGCGCGGGCGGGCGCCCGGCGCCGGAGACCGCTACGGTGCCCCATGCGCAACGCACGGCGAGTCGCGGTCAACCTGGCACTCGCAGTGGCAGTCGCCACGACCGCGGGGCTCGGGCCGGTGCGCACCTCCGAGGCCGCCGCCGACGACCGGCCGAACGTCGTGCTGATCCTGCTCGACGACCTCGACGCGACGACCACGCCGTTCTGGGATGCGATGCCCGAAACCGCGCAGCGCCTCCGCGACCAGGGCGTCACCTTCACCAACGCCTACGTCCCGTCGCCGAACTGCTGCCCGGCGCGCGCCGGGATCCTCACGGGCCAATACGGCCACAACAACGGCGTGCTGACCAACCTCGGACCAGGGGGCGGCTGGACCGGCTTTCACCCGCACGAGAGTTCGACGCTCGCGACCCGACTCGACGACGCCGGGTACTCGACCGCGCTGTTCGGCAAGTACCTGAACGGTTACGACCTCTCGACCACGATCCCGCCCGGCTGGGACCGCTGGTGGGCGGGCGCCGATGTCGGGATGTACGCGGGCTACGACTACCGCGTCAACGACCAGGGCACGCTCGTCCACTACGACAAGGAGCCGGCCGACTACTTCACCGACGTCCTCGCCGCGAAGGTCGTCGACTATCTCGACGCGACCGAGGCGACCGATGCCGATCCGTTCTTCGCGTACGTCGCGCCGACCGCGCCGCACCTCCCGTTGCGGCCCGCGGCGCGCCACGAGACCTCGCACCCGTTCATCGGTGCCACGACTCCGCACTCGCCCAACTATGCCGAGGCCGACGTCACCGACAAGCCCTGGTGGCTACGGATCTCGGCGGTGTTCCGCACACCGCGGCTCGTCGCCGTCGACGCCGATTATCGCAAGCGCCTCGCGACGCTGATGTCGGTCGACGACATGGTCGCCGCCATCCACGACCGCCTCGCCGCCAACGGCGAACTCGACCACACCTACTTCGTGTTCGCGTCCGACAACGGGTACAACCTCGGTGCCCACGGCCTCGTCGACAAACTCGTGCCGTACGAGGAGTCGTCGCGGATCCCTCTCGTGATCGCGGGGCCGGGGATCGAGCCGGGTGGCACGCGCCCGCAACTCGCGTTGACGATCGACCTCGCACCGACGATCCTCGACTGGGCGGGGCTTGCGATCCCCGCCGACATCGACGGGCGGTCGCTGCGCGACGCGATCGCCGCGTCGGCCACGCCGCTGCGTGCGTCGTTCCTGCTCGAGTACCGCACGTCGGCGTCGTCGCTCGACCCCGAGACACGCTGGATCTCGGGCATCCTCTTCGACGCGCCGAGCTATCGGGCCGTGCACACCGACCGTTGGGTGCTCATCGAGTGGGACCTCGACGACCATCTCGGGTCGGGTGTGCAGTTCGAGCTGTACGACCTGTCGGTCGATCCGTACCAGCTCGAGAACCTGGCGGCGCCCCCCGCGGGCATCACCGCGCACCTCGGTCCGTTCATCGTCCTGAGGAATCGACTCGAAGTGCTCTCGCTGTGCACCGGCGCCACATGCTGACGAAACGCGAGGGCCGCTCACACCGCTGACGCGGTGCCTGGGGTGCCGGTGCCTGGCGGCCGATGCCTCAGGTGACGGTCACCGCGTAGCCCTCGGCGGGGAGTTCGACCCAGGTCGAGCCCGGCGTCAACAGGATCGGAGCGCCGGCGGCGTCGAGGAGTTGGCCGGGTTGGTTGGCGTCGGGGCGCGACCACGTCCCGCGGATCACCTTGCCGTCGGTGAACACCCACACCTCACCCGTCCCGGTCAGGACCCCTTCGGCGCCGAGCGAACCGGCGCCGCCCGCGTACCGAACGACCTGCACCACGACGTTGGTGGGCGCGATCCGAGTGCCGTCCTCGACGTTCTCCGGCGCACCGAGGAAGGTGCGGAGCCAGGTTCCCGTCGTGGCGTCCCAATCCCAGGTCACTTCGAAACCACGCGCGAAACCGACGACCACGTGCGCCGCCGGTTCGCCCACGACATCGTCATCGGGGCCGCGATAGGCGAACAGGGGCGGCGGCGGTCTCGGGTCGCCGCCGAGGGCGACGAGGTCGGGACCGCGACCGAACAGATTGAACGGTGATCGACGCGCCGACTCGCGGTACATCGCGCCGCGCGCCCGCGACTCGTTGATGCGGTTGACCGGAGCGGTCGCGATGCTCTCCTCGGCGTAGCGAGCCCCGCCGGAGTAGACGAAGATCCCCCCGATCGGTCGCACGATCGCCTGGTCGGTGCGGCGCACCGAGCGGATCGGGCCGATGTCGGACGGGATCCGGGAGTGGAAGATCGCGGCGAGGCGCGTGATCCCGCCCTCGACGACCTCCTCGTAGACGATGTCGGCCTGATCGACCCCGCGTTTGGCGCCACCGTTCCGCGTGTTGTCGATCTTCACCGTCAGCGCGGGTCGGCCCTGCGACTCGCCCTCCGGGTCGGGGAGGCCCGTGAGCGGGTGGATCGGCCCCGCATACGCGGTCGTCGTCGTCGGGCCGGGCGCGGTCGTCGTGGTCGACGGTGCCCGGGTCGTGCTCGACGCCGGCGCCGGTTCGTCGTCCCCGCTCAGCGCGAACACGCCGACGATGCTCGCGACGAACGCCACGACCACCGCCGCGGCACCGATGCGGTACTTCTTCTGCTTCCAGAGCGGCACGACGCGGCGCGCGGCATCGGCCGCGGCCCCGGCGGGGGCGTCGTGCGGGGCGTCGGCCACTACATCTCCCTGAGCGCCGCGATCCGGTCGTCGATCGGCGGGTGCGTCGCGAACAGGCTGTCGAACTTGCGCTTCTTGCCCTCGGTCTGGTCGAGCGGTTCCTCGATCCAGAGGTGGGCGGTCGCCTTCGACGACGTGTGCACGACCGTCGTATCGCCCTTCAGCTTCTCGAGTGCCGCGATGAGTCCGGGCGGATACCGGGTGAGATGCACGCCGCTCGCGTCGGCGAGATACTCACGCTGGCGACTCACCGCGAGCTGCATCAGGCGAGCGATCAGCGGCGCGAGCACGATCAAGACGATGCCGAGGATCGCGAGCACGGCGCCGATCGGGTTGTTGCCGTTGTCGTCGCGGCGGTCGCGCCCCCCGGTGATGCCCGTCCAGAACGCCCACCGCATCATGATGTCGGCCGTCAGCACGATGAACCCGACCATCGTGACGGCGATCGTCATGACGAGGATGTCGTAGTTCTTGATGTGGCTCAGCTCGTGCGCGAGCACGCCTTCGAGCTCGACCCGGTTCATCTTCTCGAGCAGG
>SXJQ01000095.1 GCA_005779345.1 Actinomycetota bacterium | reverse complement strand
CGGCGCCGGCCGTCGGCGCGGAGCGCGCGGCGCCGTCGCGGTGGTCGCCGGCGGCGACCGCGTCGGTGTCGGCCAGCCGCGCTTCTCGCCCGACGGGCGCGCGTTGGCCTACATCAGCGACGAGACGGGGCGACCCAACGTGTGGGTCGCGCGCTCCGACGGCGCCGACGCGCGACCCCTGCGCGACGAACCGAATGATCACGCCGAGCCCGCGTGGGGTCCCGGGCAACGGTCGTTCGCGTGGTCGCCCGACGGGCGTGCCATCGCTTGGTGTCGGAACGAGGACGGGTTCGGTCGGCTGGTCTCGGCGTCGGTCCGCGGTCGAGCGACCCGCGACCTCGCCCGCGCCTGGCACCATTCGCTCGACTGGTCGGCGGCGGGAATCGCGGCGACGCGGTCGGGGGCGCGAACGCCCCAGCAGGTCGCGGTGCTCGACCCTGCGTCGCGCGTGCGTCGCGTGATCGCTCGGGGCCCGGTCGCGGGATTCGAGGCGTGTGGGCTCGTCGAACCCGAGCCCATCACCTGGCGGGTGCGGGGCGCGGCCGTGCACGGCCTGTTGTACCGACCCGAGTTCTCGGCGATGGGCGTGGGGTTCAAGCCTCCGCTGTACGTGCACGTGCACGGCGGCCCCACCGATCAGAGCATCGTCGAATGGAACGCGCGCATCGCCTATTGGGTCTCGCGCGGGTGGGCGGTGCTGGCCCCGAACTACCGAGGGTCGACCGGATACGGCCGCGACTATCACCGGGCGCTCGACCAGCAGTGGGGCGTCCGCGATGTCGACGACGTGGTCGCGGGCGTGCGCCACGTGGCGCGGCAGGGCTGGTGCGATCCGCGGCGCGTGGTGGTCGCGGGTGGCAGCGCTGGCGGGTTCACCGCGCTCGTGGTCGCAGCGAGGTACCCGATGCTCGCGCGCGCGATCGTGAGTTCGTACGGCGTCGCCGATCTCGCGCGGCTCGCGCGGACGACCCACCGGTTCGAGTCGCGCTACCTCGATCGGCTCGTCGGCGACCCGGTCCGCCATGCGGCGCGGTATCGCGATCGGTCGCCGGTGCATCTCGCCGATCGGATCCGCACGCCGTTGCTCGTGTTGCAGGGGAGCGACGATCCGGTGGTGCCGATCGACCAGGCACGCGCGATCGTGCGTGCGGTTCGTGCCAACGGGACGCCCGTGGAGTCGCACGTGTACCGCGGGGAAGGTCACGGGTTCCGCAAGCTCGAACACCGCATCGACGAGTTGCAGCGCACCGAACGATTCCTCACCAAGTGGGTGCTGTCCCGGTGAGCGGCGTCGTCACGGAGTACGAGTTCACGGGGCCGCGCCGCGGTGCCGACCGCGCCGTGCTCCTCGCGCACGGGGCGGGGGCCGACCAACACGCCGCCGCGCTCGTCGTGGTTGCCGACGCGCTGGCGGCCGCGGGCGTACCGACCCTGCGGTTCAACTACCCGTACCGCAGCGCCGGTCGCAAGGCGCCCGATCGCGCTCCGACGCTGCTCGCCGCGACCCGCGAAGCCGCGGGCGAGTTGGCGCGACGTACGAAGTTGCCGCCCGAGCGACTCGTACTCGGCGGCCGGTCGATGGGCGGGCGCTACTGCTCGATGCTCGCGGCCGACGCCGACGATCCGTGGCCGGCGCTGGGTCTCGTGTTGCTCGGCTATCCGTTGCACGCGCCGGGCAAGCCCGAGTCGCCGCGCGCCGAACACTTCGGCCGGCTGCGGATGCCGGTGTTGTTCGTGTCGGGCACCAACGACGCGTTCGGGACACCAGACGAGTTGCGGGTCGCGGCGAAGCGGGTTCGCGGCAAGGTGCGGTGGCACTGGATCCCGACGGCGGATCACGGCTTCCGCCCGAAGAAACGCGAGACGGGGTTGTCGCTCGACGACGCGTTGACGGCGGCGGCCGCCGCGACCGCGGAGTTCGTCACGGCGCTCTGACCGCCCATTTCGCGCAGCGGTTGCCCCACCCACCCGAACGTTGAGTGGATCACCCGAATATTCGGGTGATCCACTCAACGGTGGTGGGGGCGGCCGCGGGGGAGTCGTCCTACGAGCAACACGATGACGGGTTTCCGAGCATGACGAAGTTCGTGGTGCGGCCTTCGGGGCCGCTCGCGGGATCGGTCCGGGTCTCGGGGGCGACGAAGAACCTCGGGTGCAAGGTGATGGCGGCGGCGTTGCTCGCGCCCGGCACGACGGTCATCCGCAATCTGCCGCGCGTCGACGACCTCGACGTCATGATCGACCTGTTGCGCGCGATCGGCGCGCGCGTCGAACTCGTCGGCGACGACGGTCTGACGATCGACGCGAGCGGTGACCTACAACCCGAGGCACCGTACGAACTCGTCAGCCGGATGCGCGCCTCGTTCAACGTGCTCGGCCCGCTGCTCGGCCGGTGCGGCGAGGCGCGGGTCGCGATGCCCGGCGGCGACGCGATCGGCAACCGCAAGCTCGACATGCACCTCAACGGCCTGCGGGCAATGGGGGCACGCGTCGAGAGCAGCCACGGTTACGTCGTCGCGTGGAGCGACGGCGGCCTGCTCGGCGCGCGCCACGTGCTCGAATTCCCGAGCGTCGGTGCCACCGAGAACCTCCTCACCGCCGCGGTGCGGGCGAAGGGCACGACCGAGATCGACAACGCGGCACGCGAACCCGAGATCACCGAACTGTGCGCCGTGCTCAACCGGATGGGCGCCCATGTCGTCGGCGGGGGCACGTCGACGATCGTCGTCGAGGGCGTCGACGAGCTCGTGCCCGTCGAGACCGAGCTCATCGGCGACCGGATCGAGGCCGGCACCTTCCTCATGGCGTGTGGGATCGCGGGTGGTGAGATCGAGCTCACGGGAACGCAGCTCGACCACGTGGAGATGGTCGTCCGCAAGCTCGGCGAGATGGGCATGTTGGTGTCGTCGACCTCCGACGGGCTGTGGGCGCGTGCCGGTCGGCGTCTCACCGCGGTCGACATCGCGACGCTCCCGTTCCCGGGATTCGCCACCGACTTCATGCCGATGGCCGTCGCGCTGCTCGCGGTCAGCTCGGGGACGGCGATCGTGACCGAGAACATCTACGACGGGCGTTTCCAGTTCGTCGACGAACTCGCCCGCATGGGCGCCGACGTCCGCAACGAGGGTCGTCACGCGGTCGTGCGCGGCGTCGAGCGCCTGTCGGGTGCCCCGGTGCGCGCCGCCGACGTGCGCGCCGGCGCCGCCCTCACGATCGCCGGCCTCGCCGCCGACGGCGAAACGATCGTCTACGACTGCGAGCACGTCGACCGCGGCTACGCGAACCTGCCCGCCAGCCTGCGGGCGCTCGGCGCCGACGTCCACCGCGTCGCCTGAGGTCACGCACCGGGCGGCTGAGTCCGCCGCGTCGGACCGCGGACGCGAAGTCCCGCCACGAAGTCCCGCCACGAAATCCCCGGGGGTGCGAGCGCGGGCTCGGCAAGAATGACGACGTGGCTCCTTCGGGCGACGTCGTCGTCGCGCGCTCACTCACCAAGCGATTCCGCGACCAGGTCGCGGTCGACCGGCTCGACCTCGTCGTGCCGGCAGGCGCGCGTGTCGGGCTACTCGGCCCGAACGGCGCGGGCAAGACGACCACGCTGCTGATGCTGCTCGGGGCGATCAGCCCCGATGCGGGCACGATCGACCTCGTCGGCGAACGGTTGCCGCGGCACCGCTCACGGGCGCTCGGCAGGGTCGGTTTCGTCGCCGGGTACCTCCCGCTGCCCGAGAACCTCGAGGTCCGCGAGGCCCTCATGATCTTCGCCGGCTTCTACGGGCTGCGTCGCCCGAAGCCGATCGTCGACGCGGCGATCGAACGATTCGGCATCGAGCATCTCGCTGACCAGCAGAGCCGCGAGTTGTCGTCGGGGCAACGCACGCTCGTGTCGATCGTCAAGAGCACGCTGCACGAACCCGCGCTGCTCGTGCTCGACGAACCGACCGCGTCGCTCGACCCCGCGGTGGCCGGGCGCGTCCGCGAAGCGTTGCTCGGGATCCACCGCGAGCAGGGGACCGCGCTGCTCGTGACGAGCCACAACATGCGCGAGGTCGAGATCCTGTGCGAACGGGTCGTCATCCTCAGCCACGGTGGGATCGCCGCCGACGGCACGGCCGAGGAGGTCGCGGCCGCGTTCGACACCGACGACCTCGAAGACGCCTTCCTCCAGATCGCCGCGCGTTCGCGGACCACCGCCGGCGCCGAAGACGGCCCGGCCGCTCCGGGGGTGTGGCGACCGTGAGCTTCGTTCGGATCCGCGCGGTGATGCAGCGCCACTGGATCGTGCTGCACCGCGCGCCGCACCGTTGGTTCGAGATCTCGGTCTGGCCGGTGTTGGACGTGTTGTTGTGGGGTTCGCTCGGTGCGTTCGTCTCACGCGACACGCCCGATTCGCAGGCGGCGACGCCGTATCTGCTCGCCGGCATCGTGCTGTTCTGGACGTTCACGCAGGCACAGTTCTCGATCGCGCTCGGCGTCAACGAGGAGACCTGGACGCGCAACATCCTCAACGTGCTCACGACGCCCGTGAAAGAGATCGAGTACATCGCCGGGATCGCGCTGTTCGGGTTGCTGAAGCTGCTGCTGTGCATGGCGACGCTGACGATCTCGACCATCGTGTTCTTCGGCTTCGACCTGTCGGCGGTGGGTTGGTCGGTGATCCCGATCATGGTGCTGCTCGTGATCAACGGCTGGGCGCTCGCGCTGGTCGTGGTGGGTCTGGTGCTGCGCTTCGGCCAGAGTGCCGAGATCCTGATCTGGGGGTTCAACTACGCGCTGATGGCATTCTCCGGGGTGTTCTTCCCCGCCGACGCGCTCCCCGACGGCGTGCAGGCGCTGGCCTCGATCCTGCCGACCACGAAGGCGTTCTCGGCCCTGCGAACGGTCCTCGCCGGCAACCCGTTGCCGTGGGACACGCTCGCCGCGTCGCTCGCGGGCTCCCTCGTGTTCTTCTTCGGCGCGGTCGCGTTCGCCACGTGGCTGCTGAGCGTCTTTCGTCGCCGCGGCTTCGTCACCCGCTATTCGTGACCGGTCGGCCTAGCATGGGGTCAGCGGCCGCCCGTCTGGTGGGTGCCGCGGCGAACCGACGAGGTGGACGATGGCGATCGACGTGGCGGAGATGGAACCCGGGGTGCTCGAGGCGATCGAGTTGATCCGCCCCGCGCTGCAGTCCGACGGGGGCGACATCGTCTACAACTTCATCGACACCGACGGCGTCGTGCACGTATCGCTGGTCGGCGCGTGTGGCACCTGCCCGGTCTCGCAGATGACGCTCAAGGCCGGGGTGGAGCGGATCATCATGGACCGTGTCCCGGGCGTGACCGAGGTCGTCGCCGACGAGTGAGTGGTGCCGGCAACGACACCGCGGCGCCCGACGTCGGCACCCCCGAGGTCGATGTTGCCGGCGTCGCGAATCTGATCGCGCGCGCGAGCGCGGGTGATCGTCGTGCGCTCGCTCGCCTCGTTACCTACGTGGAGTCGGGGGGTCGGCTCGCCCGGGCGGTGACCGTCGCGCTGCACCCGCTGAGCGGCGCTGCGACCGTCGTCGGGATCACCGGCGCGCCGGGCGCGGGCAAGAGCACGCTCACCGACGGGCTCGTCGGCGCGATCCGCGCCGACGACCTGCGCGTCGGCGTGCTCGCCGTCGACCCGACGAGTCCGTTCACCGGCGGGGCGATCCTCGGCGATCGCGTGCGAATGCAGGACCGCGCGACCGACTCCGGTGTCTACATCCGTTCGATGGCGACGCGTGGCCATCTCGGCGGCCTTGCGCTCGCGACCCCGCAGGCGGCGCGCGTGCTCGACGCGCTCGGCTATCCGTGGGTGCTCGTCGAGACGGTCGGAGTCGGCCAGGTCGAGGTCGAGATCGCCGGCCATGCCGACACGACCGTGGTCGTGCTCAACCCGGGCTGGGGCGACGGCGTGCAAGCGGCCAAGGCGGGGCTCATGGAGATCGCCGACGTGTTCGTCGTCAACAAGGCCGATCGTTCGGGCACGCGCGAGACGGTGCGCGATGTGGAGGGGATGCTCGATCTCGCGGGCGAACGCGCGTGGCGGCCACCGGTGCTCGAGACGGTCGCGACCGACGGCACCGGCGTCGACGCGCTCTGGAGCGCGATCCGCGACCACCGCGCGCACCTCGACGCGTCGGCGACGCTCGCCGCGCGGCGCCACACGCGCACCGCGGCCGAGATCCGCGCGCTCGTGCTCGAAGAACTCGGCGCGCGTGTGCTCGAACGCTGCGCGGGAGTGCAGTTCGACGCGCTCGTCGCCGCGGTGGTGGCCCGGACCCAGGACCCGTACGCGGCCGCCGATGCCCTCGTCTGAGCACCCGCTCGCGCTGCTGCTCGCCGACGCCGCGAACGACACGTTCCCCGATCCCGACGGGAGCGTCGAGTATCTCCCCGAGCCCGACATGGTGGCCGCCGCGCTGGTCTCCTTCGCGGGCCGGCTCTGGGTGTGCGGCGCGTCGCCCGAACGCGTGAAGGGGATGCTCCGACCAGGAGCGTTCTCGGACTGGTTCGGGCCCGCCGCGTGCGCCGCGATCGCCGCGGAGCACGGCGTCCACGTCGGCAACCTCGACGCGCTCCTCGCGGCCCCGGGTACCGGCGAGGGCCTCGCCGACGCAGCCGCGGATCCCTGGCTCGTCGAGATCGAGGATCTGGACCACCCGCGGGTCGCTCGGTCGCGTCGCTATCGCCCCGAGGCGCGCGTGTTCACGACCGCCGACGACGACGGGGTGCTGCTCGTCGGCCGCGGACTCGTCGGCCGGTGGGAGGTCGCGTTCGAGGTCGACCCTGCCGCGCGTGGCCGGGGTCTGGGTCGCCGCCTCGCCACCGCGGCCCGCGGGCTCGTGCCCGCGGGCGAGCCGATCTGGGCGCAGGTCGCGCCCGCGAACGCGCCGTCGCTGCGCGCGGTGCTCGCCGCCGGATATCGCGTCGTCGGCGCCGAACTCCTTTTCGCGGCCGAGCCCGACCAGTGACCCGGCGGGCCTGTGGGCGACCCCGCGACATGGATTGGTGGATCGAAGAGCAGCGTGAGGGCGACCTCGCCCCGCGATGCGAGCGACGTCGACCTCGCCACCCCGACGCTGGACGACCTCCGCGCGGTGTCAGGGGTGGCATCATGCGCGGCGGTGCAAGAGTTCGTGAGTGCAGCGCAGGTTTGATCGCCATTCTGCTCGCATCGAGCCTGGCGAGTTGTGCCGCGCCGCGAGGGCGGCCAGCGGTTGAATCGTCCACGCCAACATCGCGAGGCGCGGTCGCTCAGAGCTGCGGCTACCTGAAGCGGCTCGGGGCAGTGATCCAGAGATTCGATGAAGGGGACGGGAGACGAACGCACGAAGCCCTTGCACGTGAGATCGGCGATATTGCGGACGGGCTCACGGTGTCGGCCGACCCGCCCGCCATCGACGCGGCACCCCTCCTGAGGCGTGCAGCGACGATCGTCGAAGAGTCGCCCGACTTCAACGAGAGCGCGGAAGCGGTTGACGCGCTCGCGGAAGGCATCGTGCTCCTCGATCGAGCCTGTGGCGGCTCCCTGGATGCAATGGCTGCGCTTGTTGACCCACGAGTCGGCGTATGTGATCGCGCCGCTGCCCTCGCCCTCTTTGACGAGTACGTCTTCGAGGCCCTCGGCTCCCTCGGCAGCGCGACCCAACGTGAGGGTCTCGGCGCCCGGTATCGCGCCTTGCTGCACGATCTTCGCGTCTCTGCACTGCGGCGGAGATCCGCGAGCGCCAGCTCAACCCTGCAAGCGAAGCTGGACGCAGTTGCGTCGGCGGCCGATGCCCTGCATGAGCTGGAGCCCTTGTCGCCGGCGGGATGGCCACCTGCAGTTTCAGGGACTGGGTCCCTGGTTTTCCGGACTGGGGCTGATGAAAAACGTGGTGGTGGCTGGCGCCGCCGAGAACGGCGAATTTCTCATGGCCCACTGCCTGTTGG
>SXJQ01000094.1 GCA_005779345.1 Actinomycetota bacterium | reverse complement strand
GGTGCGCGCGGCGCTCGCGGAGCTCGCCCGCCTCGCCGACCCGGCCGCCGCGGGCGAGGTCGACCTCGACGCCGTCGGGGCGGTGCGCGCCGGCGTCGCCGCCGTCGTCACGCTCGACTGGCGACGCGCCCAAGTGCTCGACCGCCACCGCGTCGATCGCGGCGTCGCCGTGATCGACCGCGCGCGTCTACGGATCCGCGCCGCCGATCACGCGATCGTGTTGCCCGCGCCGTTGACGATCGACCGTCGCGGGTTGCGCCGCTTCGTCGGCCTCGGCCCCGACCCCGCCGACTACCGGGCCGTCACGATCGCGGCCTGGCTCACCACGGCACCGGTGACGACCCTCGACCCTTCACGGCTCGGCGAGTTCGGCGCGGCCGACGTGATCGGGCCGGCGGTGAGCGCCGCGGAGTGCGCTCGCCGCCTCGACGAACAGCTCGCCCGCCACTGAACCAAGCGGTGGGGCGGGTGCCTCAGGAGCCGATCCAACCCCCGCGGCCCGGCTCGGCGTCGAGCCCCACGGGCACCTCGCCGATCGCCGTGCGCGAACGTGAGGGCGCGCCCGCCGGCTTCGGGAGCATCATCAGCGACAGGTACAACGGCATGATGAGCGTCCGTTGGCGCGCCAGGATCGCGAAGTTGCCGATCACCGAGAACACAACGACGAAGAAGAAGATCGAGACGATCGCATACACCGTGTACGGGTGCGTACGCGCCGACCGGACGGCCGCCCAGATCTCTTGTCTTCGCGAGAACCCGAGCATGAACAGCACGAAGCTCTCGACACTGGTGAGCAACTCGAGCACGCTGCCGGCCTCGATCGGGAGCGGCCGGTACAGCACCGTGACCGCGGCGAGCGGTGGGTTCGCGCTGAACGACACCGGGCTGAATGCCGAACCGCCCTGCTCGGTGCGTTCGTTCGCGTCGACGAGTGTCTCGGAGATGGAGTCGTAGCTGAAGGTGCTCAGGCCGAAGAACGACGCGGCGCGCGACACCGCGAACATGCCGACCGTCACGACCATCCCGGCGAGGATCACCGAGGCGATGGGTCGCGTCGCCTTGCGCAACAGGGTCGCGAGTGCGAGCCCACTGAAGATCACCAACCCGAGGTGGGGCCGCACCTGGATCACGCCCATGAATCCGGGCACCAACGTGAGGGCGCCGCGCACCGCGCTGCCGTGCAGGAGGTTCGCCACGCCGTACGACGCGGCGCCGATGCACAGCGTGAGGAAGGCCTCCTTGCCGATCGAACTGGGCCAGTAGAGGAGCGACGGCAGCAGGACGAGCCAGAAGAGATAGGCGCGATCGTCGAGGTGGGGCATCGCGATCTTGAATGCCCGCCAGAACAGGAGGGTGCCGAGGTACGCGAGGAACGCGAACACCAAGCAGCCCGCTATCCGCGACATCGGGGTCACGGTGTAGACGAGCCCGTTGATCATCCGGACGAACGCGGTGCCGCTGAGCTTGCCCCAACCGTCGTAGAGCTCGAAGCCGCGGTAGACCTTCGCTCCCTCTTGCGCCGCGAGGTCGTACGTGTTGGCGTCGAGTCCGTTGTAGACACCGAACGACACCATGTACTTGACACCCGACCCGACGAGCTTGAACACCGCCCCACCGACGATGATCGGGACGAGCGTCGGGTCCTGGTCGATCTTGGCGATGCTCCGAGCGATCATCGCAGCGAGGGCGAGCAGTACGGGGACGATCAGCAGCGCACCGAAGATCTTGTCGTTCGTGGTGGTGACCGCGAAGACGAACGCACCGATGAACATGATCACGCCGAGGCCCCAGCCGACACCGATCCATGCCGGCCGTTCACGAGGGGTCCTGGCCCCCGCGGCCGAGCCGCCGCGCGACCCCGAATGCGACGCCGCGCCGCCCGGACCATCGACGGCCGCGGCCCGGCGGCTGTCGCGGAACCAGGGATCGGTCTCGTCGAGCCACCGACCGCGCATCGCCCGACCGGCCTAGGCAGTCGGTTCGGTGCGCGCCGGCGCGTACTCGCCGTCGCCGGAGCCCTCGTCGCGCGTGGGCTTGTTGCCACGGGCGCCCTTGCGCGCCGGCTTGGTCTCGCGGCTGCGCGGCCGGCTCCCGTAGCCGTAGCCGTACTCGTACTCGTACTCGTAGCCGTAGCCGTACCCGTAACCCCGTCGGGAGCTGACGGCCCCGATGAGCGCGATGCCCATGACCGGTGCGTCGAGTCGGCGCAACATCTGCGTCACGCGCACGAGCGCGGCCCGCTTCGTCTTGCCGTCGCGCGCCAACAAGACGATGGCGTCGGCGAGGCCGATGAGGTCGTACGCGTCGTTGGTGAGGAGCAACGGCGGCGTGTCGATGAGCACGAGGTCGGCACCGCGCGCGAAGGCCTGCTCGGTCGCGAGGCGCGCCGCAATGAGCGCGTCCGAAGGTCGGGCGTCACTCGGCGCCGAGCCGATGAACTGCACACCGGGGATCACCGCGTCCTGGAGGAGCACGTCGATGTCGAGGAGGGGCTCCTGCGGCGTGCCGCCGAGCACCATGTGCGGCTCGCGGCTCGCGCCCATGAACCGGTGGAGTTTCTGGCGCCGGTAGTCGGAGTCGATGAGCACGACGCGCTTGCCCATCTCGGCGTAACAGGCCGCGAGGTTCGCGGTCGAGGTCGACTTGCCCTCGTTCGGGCCCGGTGAGGTGACGAGCAGTACCCGGGGCTCGGGCCCTTCGAGGGCCGGGCCGCCCCCACCGCCGCTCCCGTTGCCGTTGCCGTTGCCCGAGTAACCGCTGCCGCTGCCGTTCCCGTTGCCGCTCGCCGTCGCGATCGACGGGTGGCTCGCGCCCCACATGAGCGAGATCGACGTGCGCAACCCGCGATAGGCCTCGGCAACGCTCGATTGCGGCGCGCTGTCGGTGAAGACGTCGTAACGCCGGCGGCTCGCACCCGGCGACACGTAGGGGATCTCGGCGATGACGGGGAGGTGCGAGGCCTGCTCGACGGCCGACACGCCGTACACCGCTTGGTCGAGGCGGTCCATCATGAAGGCGACACCGATGCCGAGCAGCAGACCGAGGAAGCCGGCGAGCGCCAACCGCGTGGGGCGGTCGGTCGGGACGGAGACGCCCGCGCCGACCTCGCGCTGGATGACGTCGGGGTCGACGGTGAGCATCGTCAGCGGTACCGGGTCGACGCCCTTGGCACGCAGGTCGCGGATCTCGCTCTCGACGTCGTTCAGGAGTCGCAGGCTCGATTGGTACGCCGACTGGAACTCGAGGTTGCCGACATCGGACGACCAGATTGCGAGCGCGTCTTCGACCTCGCCCTGACGGTCGCCGCGCTCCTGGTCGAGCTTCGCGTAGACGAAGTCGTATTCGGCCTGGTTCTCGGCCTCGAGCCGGTCGAGGAGCGCGCGTGCGAGGCGCACCGCGACCTCCTCGGCGCG
>SXJQ01000093.1 GCA_005779345.1 Actinomycetota bacterium | reverse complement strand
CCAGTTCGGTGTGAACCACCTCGGGCACTTCGTGCTCACGACGTCGCTGCTCGACCGCATCACGGAGCGCATCGTCAACGTGAGCAGTGCTGGGTACGCACTCGCCCGCGATGGGCTCCGGTGGGACGACCTGCAGTGGGAGCAGGAGTACGACGGTTGGCAGGCCTACGGCGCGAGCAAGCTCTGCAACCTCTACTTCACCTGGGAACTCGCCGACCGGCTGCGTGATCGCGGCGTCACGGCGAACGCGTTGCACCCGGGGTTCGTCGACACCGACCTCGGCTATCGGCGGCCCGAGGAAGGCGGCAAGCCGCGGCCCGCGCTCCACGACGCGGTCACCGACGGCACGATCCCCGAGTCCGGGCCGGATCTCTCGACGCTCGGCACGCCGCTCACCGCCGTCGAAGGGGCGCGTACGAGCGTGATGCTCGCGAGCGACCCGACCCTCGCCACGGTCACGGGTGCCTACTTCGACGACCGGCAACGCCGCGTCGATCTCGACGGCCTCGCGGTCGACCGCGAGGCGAGTGCCCGCCTCTGGGCCCTGAGCGTCGACCTCACGACCTGAGGCATTTCCCAACCGGCGTCGTCGCACCGCCCCATCGGACGCCCGACGACGCCGGTTCGCGCACCTCGCCGGGTCCGGCGGCGTCAGGGGCCGGTCGCGTCAGGGGTTCGTGGGAAACACGAGCGGGAGGTGGTCGGCCTGACGGATCCCGGGCGAGTAGACGAGGGTCGTGTCGGGCGCGAGTTCGTACTCGGGGATCCGGCGGTGGAACTCCTCGACCGCGACGCGGAGCTCCATCCGGGCGAGGTGCGACCCGAGGCACCGGTGGGGCCCACCACCGAAGGCGAGATGTCGGTTGACACCGCGCTCGAACGAGACAGACTCGGCGTCGTCGAACTCGTCGCCGTCGGTATCGGCCGCGCCGAGGACGAGCACGACTCCGTCACCGGGTTGCAGCCGCTGCCCGCGCATCTCGAACTCCTGCTTGACCACGCGCGGGACCACCTGCACCGGCGTCTCCGCGCGCAGCAACTCCTCCACGACCGTGTCGCACAGGGTCGGGTCGGCGATGAGCGCCCGGCGCCGATCGGGGTGTTGGGCGAGGTACGCGATCATGCAGTCGAGGGTCGCGGTCACGGTGTCGAGACCGCCGAGCAGCATCAGGTGGCACGTCCCGAGTTGTTCGGCACGCGTGATCGGCCGACCGTCGACCCGCGCGGTCGCGAGGCGCGCGAGCAGATTGCCGTCGGGGTTGCGCTGCTTCTCGTCGAGACCGTCTTCGAAGTAGCGGGTGATGGCAGCACCCGCGGCTTCGCGCGTGTGTTGCTGCGCGGCGGGAGTGTCGCCGGCGGGTCGGATCGTGTCGTCGCGCCACTGCAGGAACTTCGGGAGGTCGCTCTGCGGCAGGCCGAGGAGGCGCAGGAAGATCGTCGAGGGCAGCGGGGTCGCGTACTCGGCGTGGAAGTCGCAGGTACCGCGGGTCGCGAACCCGTCGAGGAGTTCGCCGGTGAGGCGACGCACGTCGGGTTCGAGTTCGGCCATCCGTCGCGGCGAGAACTCGGGGTCGAGTAAGCGGCGGTAGTGCGCGTGCTCCGGAGGGTCGACCTGGAGCGGGATCAGCGGGTGCTCCTGGCCGATCGAAATCGCCTCGGCGCCCGACGAGAAAACCTCGGGGTGCTTGAGTGCCCACATCACGTCGTCGTAGCGGGAGATGTACCAGCTCGTCCCGCCGTCGAACCCTGCCGAGCGCGCCACGGGGCACTCCTCGCGCAGCCGGCGATAGGCAGGATGGGGGTCGGCGGCGCAGTCCATCGAGAAGAGCAGCGTGCCCGCGTCGAACGGCGCGCCCGTGGTGCCCGCGTTGTCACCCGGGTCGACAGTGTCGGTCATGGAATCCTCCGGTCGGTTCCCGCGAGGGCGCGGAGTACGAAGTCGCCGAGATGATCGATGTGATCCGGGCGCCTGGGATGATCGGGGTGATCGGGGTGATCGTCGAGGTCGACGAGGCCGCGGGTGACCTCGTGGATCGTGTCGATCACGAGCGCGAACACGATGCGCGCGTCGCGATCGGGATCCGACGAGCCGACCGCGGCGACGAGGTCGCGCAGACGTGTCGTCCAGACCGCGAGCGCGGCCTCGAGCGAGGCCGGCCGCTCGTCGGCGAGGCGCCGCACCTCACGCGCGAGGAGCCACGCGTAGCCGCGCGCTTCGGGTCGCGCGGCGAGGTCGCAGATGCCCCGGATCCACGCTCGCAGCTTCGCCTCGGGATCGGGTGCTGCGCCGACCGCGGCATCGACGAGCGCGGCCCCGATCTCGCTGTCGGCGGCGAGCAGCGCGACCAGCAGGTCGTCCTTGGCGCGGTAGGTGGCATAGAACCCCTTGAGCGACACACCGGCCCGCCGGGCGACCTCGGCGACGGTGAACGCCGAGGTGCCGGTCTCGGTCACCAACGCCCGGGCCGCCGCCACGAGCACGGTCGCGCGCCCGGACCCGAGTGCAGCGGTCGAGGTCGCCGCCCCCGGAGACACAGGTGCGGCCGTGGGGACCGGCGGGGCCGTGGGGACCGGAGAGAACGCCATTCTCCGCGACTCTACCGGTCCCCACCCATTCCGGCGTCGTCAGGCCACGCCACGGCGTGGCCGACGACGCCGGTTGCGATCGGTCCGGCACATTCCGGCGCTGTCGGGCCCCCACCCCAGGGCGCTGACGACGCCGGTTGCGATCGGTCAGGCGGTGACGGCGGCGGCGAAGCGTTCGAGGTTGTGCACGAAGCGCTCGGCGTCGGCATCGCTGTGCTGCACCGACAACGTGAACTGCTCCATCTTTCCCCAGGGTGGCAGGAACACGCCCCCGTTGTGCTGGTACAGCCAGTTCGCGTGCCCGAAGCGCCCGTCGTACGCGAGGAAGTCGCGGTAATCGCGAAGTTCGCGGTCGTGGAACACGATGCAGCCCTTCGCACCGAACGCCCGCACGTATCCCGGCACCCCGAAGCGAGCGAGCACCTCGGTGGCGCCGTCGACGATGATGCGGCGCAGCACGTCGAACCGGCGGTACGCCGCGTCATCGAGCACGTCGACCAGCGCCGCGCGGGCCGCCGCCATGGTCAGCGGATTGCCGTTGAACGTGCCGACCTGCTCGTACGTACCGTCGGTGATGCGGGCGAACAACTCGTCGGTGCCGCCGATCGCGCCGCACGGCAGGCCGCCGCCCATCGCCTTGGCGACACACACGATGTCGGGGATCACGCCGTACAGCTCGATGGCGCCACCGGGCGCGACGGCCAAGCCCGTCTTCACCTCGTCGAACGTGAGAAACGCGCCGTGACGGTGCAACAGCGCGCGCAACCCCTCGAGGTAGCCGGGCGGCGGCGTGACGATGCCGATGTTCATCATGATCGGCTCGACGATCATGCCGGCGATCTCATCGGGGTACTCGAGCAAGACGCGCTCGACGGCGTCGAGATCGCCGAACGGCACGACCTCGACGAGCCGCGCGAGCTCGAGGGGAATCCCGCGGTGCTCGCGCACGCTGAGCGGTCGCGCCGGCGGACCCGCTTCGCGCGCCTCGGGATAGACCGAGATCTGCGTGTGATCGTGATGACCGTGGTAGCTGCCCTCGACCTTGATGATGCGCGGCCGATCCGTGACGGCGCGCATCAGATGGATCGCTTCCATCGTCGCTTCGGTCCCGCTGTTGCAGAACCGCCACTTCGGGAGCCCGAACCGGCGGCGCAGCTCGGTGGCGACGTCGATGATCGACTCGGTCGGTTGCGCGAAGTGCGTGCCGCGCGCGACCTGTTCGGTCACCGCCGCGACGATCGCGGGATGACCGTGCCCGACGAGCATCGCCCCGAATCCGGCGTGGAGGTCGACGTACTCGTTGCCGTCGACGTCGAACACGTGGCCGGCACGCCCGTGGCTCAGCCACACCGCTTGGGGAGGGGCCGCCTGCCAACTGCTCGTGACGCCCCCCGCGAGCACCTCGGCGGCGCGTTCGAGCAACGCACGTGACCGCGGCATCCGCGCCACGAACAATCGCTCCTGCTCTTCGATCAGCCCATCGAGTGCCACCCAGTGATCGACTGGCAGCGGGCTCACGAGGGCCATCAGGAGTCGACCGCCAACTCGCCCGCCAGGTAGCTGCGGGCCACGAGCTGCACCCACTGGCACACCGCGTCCTCGTCGAGCGAGAACGGTCCGGGGCGATAGCCGCGCGACTCGAGGCCGCGCTGCACGCTCTCGCACGCGGCCCAGTCCTGGCGGTTGGTGAGGTCCCAGAATTCGGTGGCGTAGGCGGGATCGAAGTCGG
This sequence comes from Actinomycetota bacterium, assembly GCA_005779345.1. Classification (GTDB taxonomy): domain Bacteria; phylum Actinomycetota; class Acidimicrobiia; order IMCC26256; family PALSA-610; genus SXJQ01. The sequence continues at coordinate 7,756 of SXJQ01000093.1, read as the reverse complement.
GTCGCGCGACGGCGTCGGGGTCGAACAGCCATTGGCACTCAACGCGGCTGTACCCGGCGCGCACAGGTTCGATCCGGTGGGTCATCACGTAGTCGGGGTGCGCCGAGATCAACATGTTCGGGAACAGCCCGACGTAGATCACCTGGCGCCGCTGCACGTCGTCGAGGCCGGGCAGCGCCACACCGTTGCTGTGCCCGTCGAACGACATCGTCTCGGCGTGCGTGGCGAGATCCATCGTCCCGCCGACCCACGCTCCGGGCAATGTGTAGTTGTCGCCCGACTCGGGCGGCGACACCGCGCACAGCTCCGGGTGGATCGCGGAGCAGTGGTAGCACTCCTGGTAGTTCTCGATCGGCAGCTTCCAGTTCGTCGGGCTCTCGTAATCGTGCGTCGCTCCCACCACGAGGCGTTCCGGTTGCCACGGTTCGAGCAAGGCGGCGAAGGCACCGAGGTGTTGTGCGAACGGGATCGCATCCCCCGACGTGTTGACGAACAACCACCCCGCCCACTCCGCCACACCGACCGGGACGAGACCGTGCTCGGACGGTTCGAACCCCGCCGGCGGATCGAACCGAGGGGTGTGCGTGAGCCTGCCGTCGAGGTCGTAGGTCCAGGCGTGGTACGGGCAGTGGATCGCGCTCCGCTTCGCCGATGCACCGCACGCCAACAACTCGTGACCGCGATGACGGCACACGTTGAAGTACCCGCGAGCGGCGCCGTCGGAACCGCGCACCAAGATCACCGGCTCGCCGCCGACACTCGTCGCGTGTCGCGCGCCGGCCTCCGCGATGAGCGTCGCCCGCCCGGCGCACACCCACGATCGAGCGAAGAAGTGTTCGCGTTCCCACGCGAGCACCTCCTCGGAGACGTAGGCCTCGCTCGGCAACATGCGGCCGCTCGAACCCGGCGCGAGGATCGCCTCGAGCGCGACCCGATCGATCGGCGGGGTCGGCTTCATCGCGGCACGCTCCTCGTTCGACGCAACGCCGACCGCCTCCGGTCGCGCAGCACCCGGCGCGTCGCGAGCAGCGCCGGGATCCCGGTGACGCCTCCGCCGCCGTGCGTCGCCGACGAACACTGGTACAGGCCCGCGATCGGCGTCGTGAAATCGGCGTATCCCGGCGCCGGACGGAGGTGGAACAACTGGTCGGTCGACAGCTCCCCGTGGAAGATGTTGCCCCCGACGAGGCCGTACTCCGTCGCCATCTCGTGCGGACCGATGACCTGGCGGTGCAGGATCGAGCTCTTGAAGTTCGGGGCAAGTTCGGTCATGCCGTCGACCACCCGGTCGGCGAACGCTGCGAGCGCCGCGGCGTCGGGTCGGTCGGCCCAGGTGTGCGGGACCCACTGGCAGAACATCGACATGACGTGGGCACCCGCGGGCGCGATCGAGGGGTCCATCGTGGAGGGAATCACGCAGTCGGCATACGGCCGGCGAGCCGCGACACCACCGCGGGCGTCCTGGAACGCCTGCTCGAGGTACTCGATCGAGTGGCACAACTCGATCGCGCCGGTGTGGCGAGCGTGGCGCGCGGTCCCCGGGTCGGCGACGAAGTCGGGCAGCTCGCTCAACGCGACGTTGACCTTGACCACACCGCTGCGGCTGCGCCAGTGCTCGAGGTCACGAACGAAGTCGTCGGGGAGATCCCGGCGATCGAGCTGACGGAGGAAGGTGAGTTGTGGGTGCGTCGCGGCGAGCACGGTGGTCGCGGCGAGTTCTTCGCCGCCCGCGAGCACGACGCCGGTGACCCGGCCGTCGCGGATCGTGATGCGCTCCACGGGCGCGCCGGTGCGCACCTCGCAACCGAACGACCGCGCCGCACGTGCACACGCGTCGGCCACGGCGCCCATGCCCCCGATCGGGTAGCCCCACGACCCCATCTGACCGTCGCCGACGTCGCCGATGGTGTGGTGCATCATCACGTACGCCGTCCCCGGCTCGTCGGGACCGGCCCACGTGCCGATGATGCCGTTGATCGCCATCACCCCCTTGACCTCGGGGGACTCGAACCAGCGATCGAGCACGTCGGTGATGCTCATCGTGAACAGTCGCGTCGCCTCGGCCGCGCTCCGCACGTCGAGACCGCGCAGCCCCCACGCGAGACGCAATTGTTCGACGAGGTCCTTGGGGCGCCGCGAACCCAGCTTCGGCGGTGCCGACAACAGGAGCGGCGCGAGGACCGCGGCGACACCCGCGAGCCAGGCCCAGTAGTCGTCGATGTGCTCGGCGTCGTGCCGGGAGAACTTGGCGAGCTCGCGGCGATCGCGCTCGGGGCTCTCCTCGAGCAGCAGGAAGCGCCCGTCGGGGAACGCCGTGAACGACGGGCCCATCGGGATGACCTCGTAGCCGTGCCGGTCGAGCGCGAGGTCGGCGATGATCGTGGGCGGCATCAGGCTCATCACGTACGACAACGCCGTCACCTTGAAGTCGGGCCCCCACGGCTGTTCGGTGCGTGACGCGCCGCCGAGGTCGTCGCGCGCCTCGAGCACGACGGTCCGCAGACCCGCCTTGGCGAGGTACGCGCCGGCGATCAGCCCGTTGTGGCCGCCACCGACGACGATCGCCTCGTAGTCCCTGTCCCGCACGATCTCCCGCACGATTCCCTCACGACCCCTAGCCTGGCCAGGGTCACCTGACTGGCTCGCTGGGGTTCCTTACTGGCTCACGGGTCAGTAGCGTACGACAGGCCGAGCACGAGAGCAACGGGGGTTGCCATGACGTTCCACCCGCGCGAGCGACGGTCCTCGACCTCGCGGTCGATCCCGGGCGTGGACCGACGCGAGTTCCTCCGCCGCAGCGCACTCGCGGCGTTCGCCGTGCCGAGCGCGGGCGCCCTGCTCGCGGCGTGTGGCAGCGACGGCGCGAGCAACGGGACCGACTCGACGGCCAAGGTCGCGTTGTCGCGCCCCGACCGCCCGGTCACCCTCCCGATCGTCGGCGACCCGATCGCCGACGGGCTCCAACCCGAGTCGGGCACGCTCAAGATCTACAACTACGCCGACTACCTCAACCCCGACACCCTCACGAAGTTCGAGGAGCAGTACGGCGTCGAGACCGAGGTGACCACGTTCACCACCATGGACGAAGCCGTCAAGAAACTCCGCTCGAGCGGGGTCGAATTCGACGTCTTCTTCCCCACGACCGACCGCATCGGCCAACTCGTGGCCGGCGGTCTGCTGCAACCGCTCAACGCGACCTACGTGGACCACCTCGAGAACTTCTGGCCACGCCTCCAGGATCCGTTCTACGACCGCGGCTCGCGCTACACCGTCCCGTACACGGTGTTCACCACCGGCATCGGCTACCGCAGCGACAAGATCGAAGAGCCGCCCGACGCCTACGACGATCCGTACGCGATCTTCTGGGACACGCGGTACCGGGGAGACGTCTGGGTCCTCGACGACGACCGCGAGATCCTCAGCATGGCGCTCGTCCGCCAGGGCGAGTTCGACATCAACACCGAGGACGCGACGCTCCTCGACGCAGCGCTCGACGACCTGCTCGAGTTGCTCGACGCGGTCAACGTGAAGGTCGGGATCGAGGCGTACGCGAAGTTGCCGGAGGGCGCGGCGTTCGTCCACCAGGCATGGTCGGGCGATCTCGTCAACGCGCAGTACTACCTCCCCGAGAACGGCGACGTCTCGACGCTCGGATTCTGGTATCCCGCCGACGGGCGCGGGGTCATCGGCTCCGACACGATCGCGATCCCCACCGCGGCGAAGCACCCCGTGCTCGCCCACCACTTCTTGAACTTCCTGCTCTCCGAGGAGGGCGCGCTCGACAACTTCTCGTGGCTCGGCTACCAACCGGGCCTCACCTCGCTCGACCCCGACACCCTCGTCGCCGACGGCTATGTCCCCGAGAACCTCGCATCCGCGGTCGTGCGCGAGACGGATCTCGACGTCGGCGTGCAGATCCTGCAACTCTCCACGGAGGGCGAGAAGACCTGGGACAACGCCTACGCGAAGTTCCTCGCCGGCGCGCAGTGACACGCGACCGTTGACCGAGCATCCACCGCGCCCCCGACATCGCCGCACGGCCCGCGGTCTCGCGGAGTGGCGTTCGGCGTCGCCGCCCCGCTGGTTGTGGCCGGCGTTGGCCATGCCGGGGGTGCTGTGGCTCGTCGCGCTGTTCCTCGTCCCCGCGTACGCCGTCGTCGCGCTCGCGGCCGGCGGCCAGGACCCGGTGTTCGGCGATGCCACTGCCGAGTGGCGGCCGTGGCGTTGGCAGTTCACGACGATCGGCGACGCCCTCGCCGGCATGATGCCGGGCGGCGACCAGTGGGGGCCGATGGGCCGCACCCTGGCGTACGTCGCGATCGCTCTCGCCGCCTGTTTCGTCATCGGGTACCCGGTCGCGTACTACGTCGCCCGCTACGGCGGTCGTCGCCGCGGGTTGCTCCTCGCCCTCCTGCTCGCGCCGTTCTGGATCAGCTACCTCATGCGCATGTTGGCGTGGGTGAACCTGTTGCAGGTCGACGGATACGTCAACGATCTCATCGACGTGATGCCGGGGCTCGGCCGCGTGGCCTGGCTCGACGGACGCTGGACCACCGTCGTGATGGGGCTCGTCTACGGCTACGTCCCGTTCCTGATCCTGCCGCTGTACGCGTCGCTCGATCGCATCGACGGGCGACTCCTCGAGGCATCGCGCGACCTCGGGGTCGGTCCGGTGCGCACGTTCGTGCACGTGACGATGCCACTGTCGCGCCAGGGCATGCTCGCTGCCGGGGTCATCACCGCGTTGCCGATGTTCGGCGACTACTACACCCAGAACCTGTTGTCGGCGTCGCCCCGGACATCGATGATCGGCAACCAGATCGAGTTCTACCTTCGTCAGGGATCGGGCAACCAGTACGGCTCCGCGCTCGTGCTCGTCCTGTCGGCGCTCCTCGCCGTGCTCATGGGGTACTACCTGTGGTCGACCGATCGCGCCGCGAAGGAAGTGCGATGACGGCGGCGCCGGCCCGTCGCGATCCGGCCCGTCGCGTCCCGAATCGGCGTCGCTCGCTCGGTGAGTGGTACGCCGACCCGTTCCGACGGCCGCGGGTCCTCGCCGCGACGACGTGGATCTACATCGCCTGGTCGATCGTGCCGGTGCTCGTCGCGATCCGGATCTCGTTCAACGCGGGACGATCACGTTCCTCGTTCCAGGGGTGGTCGCTGCGTTGGTGGACGGGCGATCCGGCGGCGGCGCTGCGCGACCCGCAGTTGCTCACCGCGATGCGCAACAGCCTGTGGCTCGGCGTCCTCACGATGATCGTCGCGACGCCCCTCGGCGTCGCGCTCGCGATCGGGCTGGTCCGTTGGCGCGGCTACGGACGGCGCCCCGCGAACGTCATGATGCTCGTGCCGCTCGTCACCCCCGAACTCGTGATGGGGAGTTCGCTGTACCTGGTGTTCACCACACTCTTGACCGCGGTCGAGCTCGGTCGCGGCGCCCAGCTCCTCGGGCACGTCACGTTCACGATCTCCTACGTCGTCGTGATCGTGCGCGGGCGCCTGCTGACGATCGGACGCGACTTCGAGGACGCGGCGCACGACCTCGGCGCGACCCCGATCCAGGCACTGCGCACGGTCCTGTTGCCGCTGCTCGGACCAGCGATCTTCGCGAGCCTCATGATCGTGTTCGCGACCTCGATCGACGACTTCGTGATCAGCGCGTTCCTCCAGGGCGACGCGAGCAGCGAGACGGTCCCGGTCAAGATCTACGCGGGCGCCCGCCGGGCACCGACGCCGGCGCTCAACGCCCTCGCGACGGCGATGATGCTGATCACGTTCACCGCCATCGTGTTCGCGATGGTCCTGCCTCGGGCGCTGCGGCGCGGCCGCCCCGACGACGGCGGGTCCGCGGTCGAAGACTTCGCCGCGCTCGACCTCTGAGCCGTCCGCGCGACCGCGACCGGCGCGCTCAGGTGCCCGCGACGGTCGCGACGTCGACGGGGAGCCGCGTCGCGGCGCTGCGGTAGGCGGCCTCGACGATCGCGTGGGCACCGAACGCGTCGTCGACTCCGGGTTCCGGCGCCGTCGCGGCGCGTATCGCCGTGGCGAAGGCGCGATGTGCGAGGTACTGGTACACCCAGATCGCCCGATCGGGGTCGAGGCCCTGCGCGGCGAAATCGGCACGCCGGAGCTCCGTCACGTCGACGCGTTCGGCGGGCATTCCCGGTCGTTGCACCAACAGCGAGTCCTCCGGTGCGCCGACGACGAAGTCGGTCGTCAGTTCCACGGTGCCGCGTTCGAAGAAGACCTCGAGGCGACGCTCCTCGCGACCCTCGACGCCGTTGAAGATCGTCACGAGATTGCCCACGACGCCATTGGCATGCTCGATCGTGAGCGCGGCCGTGTCCTCGACCGAGTAGCCGAACACGCGGCGCGCGGCGGCATACACGCGGGTTGCAGGACCGAACAGCCACCCGAGGAGGTCGCAGGAGTGGATCGAGTGTTCGAGCAACGCACCGCCGCCCGCCTCCGCCACGTCGCTGCGCCAGCTCGTGTGCCCGGCGACGACATCGCCCGTCGGCCAGTACTGGTCGTCGCGGAGCGTGTACCCCATCACGGCACCGAGTTCGCTCGAGGTGACGAGTGAACGCAAGCGCCGGTTGATCGGGTGGAACCGCGACTGGAACCCGACCTGACACGGGATCCCGCTCGCGACGACGGCGTCGCGGATCTCGGTCACGACGTCGAAGGTCGGTGCGAGCGGCTTCTCGGTGAACAGTGGCTTCCCCGACGCGCAGACCTCCAGGATCGCGTCACGGTGGAACCGGGTCGGGGTGATGAGCACGACGGCGTCGACCGCATCGCACGCGATCAGGTCCGAACCGTCGCGGAAGCAATGCTCCAACCCGCCCGCGATGGCGGCGATGCGATCGAGCGCCGCACCGTCGGGATCGGCTGCCGCGACGAGGCGCACGCTGCCGTCCTCCTGCAACAGTCGCGCCGCAGCGGCGTGCGCGGCGGCGATCATCCCGCAGCCGATGAACCCGAGGCGCAGCGGTTCGCTCATCAGAGGATCATGCGTCGAGCGTCAGCTGCTCCGCACGTTCCCCAGCTCCTCGGCGCGTTCCGCATCGACGAGATCCACCGTCGCGGCACCGGTCTCGATCCCGGGACCCGTCTGCGGGCCGAGCAGCCGCACCGCATCGCGCGGCAACTCGAGCGCGACGGCGCTCCCGGTGGCAAGATCGAATGCACCGTCGGTGTTGGCGACGAGCGCCTGGACGACCGCCCCGTGGGGCAGTCGCACGGCGACCTGCGTGGTCGCACCGAGGTAGACGAGCCGATCGACCAGGCCGTTCAGGTGATTGGTGCCGTCCGTCCCGTAGGCATGCACGCGGACGCGCTCGGGGCGTACGACGATCTTGGCGGCACCGTTCGGCGCCGTCCCGCTCCCGCACTGCAGCTCGCGATCCCCGCACACCACTCGCCCGGCACCGAGACAATCGACGTCGAGCAGGTTCGCGACGCCGAGGAAGTCGGCGACGTACGCGTCGGCCGGCTGCTCGTACACGTCGCGCGGCGATCCGACCTGTACCACCCGCCCACGGTCCATCACGGCGAGGCGGTCGCTCATCGTGAGTGCTTCCTCCTGGTCGTGCGTGACGTAGACGAAGGTGATCCCGACCTCGCGCTGCAAGGTCGCCAACTCCACCTGGAGCGTCTTGCGCAACTTCGCATCGAGTGCGCCGAGCGGTTCGTCGAGGAGCAGGACGGCGGGTTCGAGCACGAGCGCGCGCGCGAGCGCGACTCGCTG
>SXJQ01000092.1 GCA_005779345.1 Actinomycetota bacterium | reverse complement strand
CCGCGCCGCCGGAGCCCGGCCAGCACCCACACCATGGCGATCCGTTCCTGTCGTGCGTGCGCCAACGCGAGAGCCGCGGGATCTACACGGCCGTGAACCCCGCCGGTTACTACGGCGCGTACCAGTTCGCACCGGGCACGTGGAACGCGACGGCCTCGCACGCCGGGCGACCCGGGCTCATCGGGGTGCGCCCCGATCGCGCGGCGCCGTGGGACCAAGACGACCTCGCGTGGACGCTGTACCAGTGGCAGGGCATGGGCCCCTGGGGCGGTGGCTGCGGCTGACCCCTTCACCCCCCGAACCGGCGTCGTCGCGCGGCGTCGGCCGCGGCCCGACGACGCCAGAACGGATCTTGGGGTCGCGGCGGGTCGGGCGAGCGGGACCGACGTGTCGAGGCAGCCCGCCCGGTCAGGGCGCGGTCGCGGCCTTCGGGCGACGCAGGAGACCGATCACGGGGCCGGCGGCCATCAGCGTGACGCTCACGAGCAGCACCATCGTCGCGAGCACGTTGATCTGCGGCGAGATCTCGCGTTGGAACGCTCCGGCGATGTAGAGCGGGAAGGTCGGCTCGCCTCCCACGGGCGAGACCATCGTGGTGATGATGTAGTCGTCGATCGACAACGCGAACGAGAGCAGCGCCGCCGCGAGGATCCCCGGGATGATCAGCGGGAACGTGACCTTGTAGAACACCCGCAGTGGCGGTGCGCCGAGATCCATTGCCGCATCCTCGAGGGTCCAGTCGAATCCCCGGACGCGAGCCTTGACCGTCATCGATACGAAGCTGACGCAGAACAAGATGTGGGAAATCAGGATCGTTCGGAAGCCACGCTCGAGGAACGGCGTGTCGGCGAACACGAAGAAGTTCAACAGCGAGGCACCGAGCACCACCTCGGGTGTGGTGAGCGGCAGCACGAGGAACAGGTTGACGAACGCGCCGCCGCGGAAGCGATACCGCGACAACGCGAGCGCGACGAACCCGCCGATGATGGTCGCCACGACCGATGCCCACAGGGCGATCCACAAGCTGTAGAGCATTGCGTCGAGCAGTTGGCCCTTGGCGAACGGATCCGCCCAGTTGTCGAGGGTGAATCCCTTCCATTCCAGGTTGAACTTGGAGGTCGGGTCGTTGAAGGAGAAGGCGACGATGGTGATGATCGGGAGGAACAGGTAGACGAGGACGCCGACTGCGTACACCGCGAGAACGATCGACCCGGTCGGGCGACGGGTGCGGACCCGCGCGGGAACGACGCTCATACCGACAGCTCGTCGGTCCCGAACAGCCGCGCGTACACGAGGACCGCCACGGTGATGATGAACATCAGCACGAACGACAGCGCCGCTGCAGTCGCGAAGTCGTTGAGCTTGAAGAACTGGTTCTGGATCACGTTGCCGATCATCTGCTGGTTCGGGCCGCCGAGGAACTGCGCGTTCACGAAGTCGCCGCTGGCGGGGATGAACGTGAGCAACGTCCCGGCGAACACACCGGGCAACGACAGCGGGAAAATGACCTTCCAGAACGCGCGGCGTGGCGTCGAGTAGAGGTCCTTGGCCGCGTCGAGCAGGCGCAGGTCGATCTTCTCGAGGCTCACGTAGATCGGCAGCACCATGAACGGCAAGAAGTTGTACGTGAGCCCACCGATCACCGCGGTCTGGGTCTGCAACATGCCGCCGTTGGTCGTGATCTTGAGGGCGTCGAGCAATCCGGTGAGCGAAAGGCCGTCGGAGATCGCGAGCAACGGTCCGTTGTCGCCCATGATCGTGGTCCAGGCGATCGTCCGTACGAGGTACGACGTGAAGAACGGGACGACGACCAGACCCAACAGCAGGTTCTTGTACCGACCACCCTTCGTCGCGATGAAGTACGCGAGGGGATACCCGAGCACGATGCAGAGCACCGTAGCGATACCCGCGTACGCGAAGGATCGCAGGAACTGCGAGCCGAAGTCGCCGATCGCATCGGTGAAGTTCGCGAAGCGGAACGTGAGTTCGTACTTCCCCGAAAAACGGTCGGTCGGTTCGGAGAGCGCGTATCGGAGCAGGATGAGCATCGGCACCAAGAAGAACAGGAGCAGCCACAACATCCCCGGCGCGAGCATCGCGTAGGGCTGCCAGGTTCCCTTTCGTTGGTTGCGGTCTTCACCGCCTCGAGCCACCCTGCTCCTCTCGCGGCGCGGCACCGAGCCGCGCACACATCGCCGTGGTGCGCCAGATCGCGTCAGCCGGTGGTGATCGACGAGAACCTCTCGTCGAACTGCGCTTCCTCGTCGTCGCTCAGCGACTTGAAGACCTTGAGCCGACCGAGCGTCGCGTCGTCGGGGAACATGAGCGCGCTGTCGGCGAGTGCCGCGACCGCGGGGTCGTCGCTCGCGCGCAGTTCGTCTTGCACTCCGGCGACCGGTGAGTTGTAGCCGACGTACGCGGCAATGCGCGCGGCGTTGACGGGGTCGTACACGTAGTCCATGAACTTGGCCGCCTCGACGATGCTGTCGGCACCTTTCGGGATCACCATGCAGTCACTCCACTGCATGCCACCCTCGTCGGGGATCACGAACCGCAGGCTCGGCGTGTCGAGTGCGAGCTGGGCGACGTCGCCCGACCACGCGACGCATGCCGCGAAGTTCCCGGCGATGAGGTCGTCCTGGTAGTCGTTGCCCGTGAACTGACGGATCTGCCCGTCGTTCTTGGCCTTTTCGAGCTTGTCGAACGCGTCGGCCGCATCGTCGAACGTGATCGTGTTGGGATCCTTGCCGACGCTGAGCAGAGTCAGGCCGAGGGTGTCGCGCATCTCGGTCAGCATCCCGATCTTGCCCTTGAACGCCGGGTCGAACAGATCGTCGACGCTGTCGAGCTCGCGGCCCGTCACGTCGATGTTGTACGCGATGCCCGTCATGCCCGACTGCCACGGGAGGCTGTACTCGCCCGTCGGGTCCCAGCTCGGCTTCTGCAACGACGAAACGAGGTTCGCGGCGTTGGGGATCAGATCGAGCGGGAGCTTGTCGAGCCAGCCCAGCGAGATCAGCCGAGCGACGAGCCAGAAGGTCGGGGCGATGATGTCGGGCTCGATCGCATTGCCGGCCGCGAGGTCGGGTTGGATCTTCGCGAAGAACTCGTTGTTGTCGTTGTAATCCTCGTTGTACGTGACGTCGATCCCCGAGGCCTCCTTGAAGAGGTCGATCGAGCCCGTCACCCCGTCTTCGGTGGGGTCGATGTACAGCGGCCAGTTCGACACGAGCAGATCGCCGGTCGACGAACGGCCGGCGGAGGTGCTCGACGAGCCGGGTTTGTCGTCGTCGTCACTGCCGCACGCGGCGAGCAACGCCGGCGACAGCATCACCGCGCCGCCGAACATGGCGCCGCGGCCCAGGAACTGACGGCGGTTGATGGCCTGCTGCACGGTGCGGACACGCTGGCGGTTCATGTGCTCTCCTCGATGAGGCGACCCCGCAGGGTCACGATGCCGTGGCCCCCACGGCATCGGCGGTGGACAGGGTGGACGGGTTGGCGGACTCCGGAAGGACGAGCGCGGCGTCGCGATCCCAGCTCGCCCAGACGCGGTCGCCGGGACGCAGGAGCGGGAGGCCCTCGTCGGAGCCGACGTAGGCGGCGATCTCGGAGCCGTCGGGCGAACGCAAGGCGAACCTCACGACGGGGCCCTGGAACACGTAGTCGATCACTTCGCACGCGATCGCGGCACCCGAGGTACCGGACGCGCCCGACGAGCCGGATGCGCCTGACGCGTTCGGTGACAACACGGTCACCTTGACCCGCTCGGGTCGCACCATGAAGGTGACGTGGTCGCCGGCGCGAGCGACATTCGGACCCGCGGCGCCGGTGACGAGCTGATCGCCGATCCGCACGTCGGCACGACCATCGGCGACCGCCTCCACCACGGTCTGCCAGAGGTTCGCCTGCCCGATGAATCCCGCGACGAAGACCGACGCGGGGCTCCCGTAGATCTCCTCGGGCGAACCGATCTGTTCGACGAGGCCGTTGCTCATCACGGCGATCCGATCGGAGAGCGTGAGGGCCTCCTCCTGATCGTGCGTGACGAAGATGAACGTGATCCCGACCTCGCGTTGAATGCGCTTCAGCTCGATCTGCATCGCCTGGCGCAGCTTGAGGTCGAGCGCGGCGAGCGGTTCGTCGAGCAGCAGGGCACTCGGGTAGTTCACGAGTGCGCGTGCCAGCGCGACGCGCTGCTGTTGTCCGCCCGAGAGCTGGGTCGGCTTGCGTTGCGCGAAGTCGCCGAGGCGGACGACGTCGATGATCTCGTCGACACGACGCGCGACCTCGGCTCCGTCGAGCTTCTTGCTCCGCGGTCCGAACGCGATGTTGTCGCGCACGGTCATGTGTGGGAACAGCGCGTACTGCTGGAACACCGTGTTGACGTTGCGCTTGTACGGGGGAGTTCGCGAGACGTCGACACCTTCGTGGCGGATCGCCCCCGAGGTCGGGGTCTCGAATCCGGCGATCATCCGCAGCGTCGTGGTCTTGCCGCATCCCGACGGCCCGAGCATCGAGAAGAACTCGCCCCGTGCGATCGAGAAGTGCGCCTCCTCCACCGCCACGAAGCTTCCGTAGTGCTTCGTGACGTGGTCGAGGACGATGACGTCGTCCGCCCGCGGGCCGCCCGCGGTGTCGCCGCTCGTGGTGTCGATGATGAACCTCCCAGGGAGTACGCCCGCAGCCTGCCACGCGCGTCCTCGGCGTCGGGTCATGCCCCCGGTCCTCGCTCGGCGCAGATTCGCAGATATCGTGCCGCAGCGCAAGGGAATCCGTCGTGACTTCGCACGATCGAAACGAAATCCTTCGTCGTGTGCTTGCCAAGCCCGCGGATCTCGGCGCACACTGGCGACCGGCCCCAGTTGTTCTCTTCTCCCCAGGAGCGATCCCAGCATGAACGCGAGCCGAGCATGACCATGAGCCCAGGGCGCGACGCCAACTACATCGGCGGCGAGTTCGTCGCCGCCCGCAGCGGACGCAGCGACGACGTCGTCGACCCGGCGACCGGCGAGGTCATCGCGTCGGTCCCGACGAGCGAGCGCGCCGACGTCGACGACGCCGTCGCCGCGGCCAAGGCCGCGTTCCCGGCGTGGGCCGCCAAGACCCCCCGAGAACGATCCGAAGCCCTGCACGCGCTCGCCGCCGCGATCGAGGACAACGTGGAGGCGCTCTCGGAGACCGAGATGCGCAACGTCGGCAAGCCCCGATCCATCATCCCGATCGAGATGGATCTCTCCGTCGACAACCTGCGCTTCTTCGGCGGCGCCGCCCGCAACATGGAGGGCAAGGCCGCCGGCGAGTACCTCGCCGACCACACGAGCTACCTCCGCCGCGACCCGCTCGGCGTCGTCGCCGGGATCGCGCCGTGGAACTACCCCCTCAACATGGCCGTCTGGAAATTCGGCCCGGCGCTCGCGACCGGCAACACCGTGGTGCTCAAGCCGTCCGAGTTGACACCCCTCTCGCTGCTCCACTTCGCCGAGATCACCGCCGACATCCTGCCGCCCGGCGTCTTCAACGTCGTATGCGGGCAGGGCGAGACCGCCGGCGACGCCATCGTGCGTCACCCCGACATCCGGCTCGTTTCGCTCACCGGCGACGTCAACACCGGCAAGCTCATCGCCAAGAACGCGGCCGACACGCTGAAGCGGGTCCACCTCGAGCTCGGGGGGAAGGCGCCCGTCGTCGTGTTCGACGATGCCGACATCGACGCCGTCGTCGGCGCCCTCGCCGAGGGTGCCTACTACAACTCCGGCCAGGACTGCACCGCCCCCTGCCGGGTCATGGCCGGAGCAGCCGCGTTCGAGCGGCTCGTCCCCGCGCTCACCGATGCCGTCGGCACCATCGCCATGGGCGACCCCTTCGCCGACGACATCGCGATGGGACCGGTCATCTCCGACGACCAACGATCACGGGTCGAAGGCATGGTCGATCGCGCGGTCGCCGCGGGCGCGGAGGTCACCACCGGTGGCAAGCGCGGCGCGGGAGCCGGGTTCTTCTACGAACCCACCGTCGTCGTGAACCCGACACAAGACAGCGAGATCGTGCAGCGCGAGGTCTTCGGACCCGTCGTGTCCGTACAACGCTTCACCGACGAAGCCGAAGCACTCGCCTGGGCCAACGGAGTCGACTACGGCCTCTCTGCCTCCGTCTGGACCTCCGACGTCGGACGCGCGATGCGCATGACCCGCGCGCTCGAGTTCGGCTGCGTCTGGGTCAACCAACACATCATGATCACGAGCGAGATGCCCCACGGCGGCTTCAAGCAATCCGGCTACGGCAAGGACATGTCGGCCTACTCCCTCGACCACTACACCGAACTCAAACACGTGATGATCAAGCACTAATTGGACGCGGGTTGCACGGGCGCGTGAGTGAGCGCAGCGAGCGAACACGCGAAGCGAACGAAGCGGATGGAGCGAGCGCAGCGATGCGGAAGCAGCGAAGTGGGAGCGAAGCAAGAGACATGAATGACTCCGATCGGACCAGCGCCAGAGCCCGGGAGATCGCCGGGGTGGAGTCGGCGAAGTTGCTCGAGCGCACGCCGCAGTCGAAGGCGTGGTACGAGCGGGCGTTGCACTCCATGCCGCTCGGTGTGGGATCGTCGTTCCAGATGGGCGACCCCTATCCCATCTACCTCAGCCACGGTCAGGGGTCGCGCGTCTGGGACGTCGACGGCAACGAGTACGTCGACACGCACGGCGGCTTCGGCTGCATGGTCTACGGCCACGCGCATCCCAAGATCGTCGAGGCGATCAGCCGCGCCGCGTCGCGCGGGACGCACTTCGCCGCGCCGACCCCCGAGACGGTCGAACTCGCCGAGGTGATCTGCGACCGTTACTCGATGGATCAGATCCGCTTCTGCAACTCGGGTACCGAAGCGACGATGACGGCGGTCCGCATCGCGCGCGCACACACTGGGCGCGACCACATCGTCAAGGCCGAAGGCTCCTATCACGGCCACCACGACACGGTGATGTTCTCGGTCGTCCCCGGGGCCGACATGCTCGGCGGTCGCGACCAACCCGCGAGCACGCCGATGTCCCTCGGCACGCCAAAATGGCTCGCCGACTACACCCACGTCGTTCCGTTCAACGACCTCGTCGTGCTCGAGCGACTCCTCGACGAACGCGGCGGCGAGATCGCCTGCATGATCCTCGAACCCGTAATGATGAACATCGGCATCGCCGAGCCGCTGCCGGGTTACCTCCAGGGCCTCAAGGATCTGCTCGCCAAGCACGGCGTGGTCCTGATCTTCGACGAGGTCAAGACCGGCACGTCCCTCGCTCCCGGCGGCGCCGCCGA
Organism: Actinomycetota bacterium; assembly: GCA_005779345.1. GTDB lineage: Bacteria > Actinomycetota > Acidimicrobiia > IMCC26256 > PALSA-610 > SXJQ01. Next base: position 13,276 of record SXJQ01000092.1, on the reverse strand, counting down.
TCGGTACGGCGTGCGACCCGACCTCACGTGCCTCGCCAAGGCCACGTTCGGGGGAACCCCCGGTGCCGCGTTCGGAGGCCGCGCCGACATCATGGGGTCGATCGAGCGCGGCGCGGCGCAGCAGGGCACGTTCAACGGCAACCCGCTCGTCGCCGCGGCCGCGCTCGCTGCACTCACCGAGGTGCTCACTCCCGACGCGTACGCGTACCTCGCGCAACTCGGCACGCGCCTCGCCACCGGTTGCCAGGCCGCGATCGACGCGCACGGGATCGTCGCGCACACGGTCGACCTCGGAGCGAAGGGCTGCGTCTCCTACCGGGCGACACCGCTCACCAACTACCGAGACTTCCTCGACACGAACCTCGACCTGTACGCCGCGTCGTACCCGTGGATGGTCAACCGTGGCATCTTCATGACGCCCGGCGACGAAGAGCAGTGGACGATCTCGGTGCAGCACACCGACGCCGACATCGACCGCTACATCGACGCGTTCGGCGATCTGTGCGCGGCGCTCGCGGGCTGACGTTGCGCACGCCCCGAACCACACGGAGCCGCCGGCAGGTCGACTCCGCGTCACTCGACCATGCCGACAAGGCCCTCGTCGAGTTGCTCCAAGAAGACGGGCGTCTGCCGTATACGAAGCTCGCCCAGGCGGTGGGTCTCTCGGAGGCGGCGGTCCGCCATCGCGTCCAACGACTCATCGACGACAACATCGTCCAGATCCTCGCCGTGACCGACCCGTTGCGGCTCGGCTTCCGTCGCCAGGCGATGGTCGGCGTCAAGACCGAGGGCGACATCATCGCCGTCGCCGACGCGCTCGCCGCGATCCCAGAGGTCGACTACCTGGTGTTCACCTCGGGAAGCTTCGACCTCTTGTTCGAGATGGTGTGCGAGGACGACGAGCACCTGCTCGAGCTGCTGAACGACAAGGTGCGCCGCATCGACGGCGTCCGCAGCACCGAGACGTTCGTCTACCTCCGACTCCACAAGCAGACCTACGCCTGGGGGACAAGATGAAGACGCGGCAGGAACCGTGAGGGTCGCGATCCCGCGGGAGGTCAAGCTCGACGAGCATCGCGTCGCCATCACGCCCGACGGCGCGCACGAACTGGTTCGCCACGACGTCGACGTGATCATCGAATCCGGTGCCGGAGAAGGCAGTTCGATCCACGACGACGACTACCGCGCCGCCGGCGCCCGCATCGCAACCGACGTCGCCGAGGTGTGGGGCGAGGCCGACCTCGTGCTCAAGGTCAAAGAGCCCCAGGCGGTCGAGCACGGGTACCTGCGTGCCGATCTCACGCTGTTCACCTACCTCCATCTCGCCGCCTATCCCGCGGTCGCCGACGCGCTCCTCGCCGCGGGGACCACCGCGATCGCCTATGAGACCGTGCAACTCGCCGACGGATCGCTCCCGTTGCTCGCGCCGATGAGCGAGGTCGCCGGTCGGATGGCCACCCAGGTCGGCGCACACTTCCTCGAGCGGCGCCACGGCGGCCGCGGCATCCTCCTCGGCGGCGCGCCGGGTGTGCGCCCGGCACGAGTCGTCGTCATCGGCGCGGGCAATGTCGGCTGGAACGCCGCGTGGATCGCGCAGGGGATGGAGGCCGAGGTCCTGCTCCTCGATCGCAACCTCGACCGCTTGCGCTGGGTCGACCAGATCCACCAGGGCCGGATCATGACGCTCACGTCGAACACGGCCGCGGTCGCCCGCGCCGTGGCCGATGCCGATCTCGTGATCGGTGCCGTGCTCGTGCCCGGCGATCGCGCGCCGCGGGTCGTGAACGACGACATGATCGGCGCGATGCGCCCGCGGTCGGTGATCGTCGACGTTGCGATCGACCAGGGGGGTTGCGTCGAAGGGATCCGCGAGACGACGCACACCGAGCCGACGTTCGAGCACCACGGCGTGATCCACTACGCCGTCGGCAACATGCCCGGTGCCGTCCCGCACACCTCGACCTACGCGCTCACGAACGCGACACTCCCCTACGTCGTCGAGCTCGCCACCGCCGGCGTCGCCGAGGCGTGCGCCGCCGATCCCGCACTCGCCGCCGGCCTCAACACCCGGGCCGGCACGATCACGAACCCGACCGTGGCACACGCGCTCGCGCAGCTCTCGTCGCCGGAAGCCTGACCGTTACCTCGATCGCGTGATTGTGCGGAGTTTGGCCGATTAGCGGTAAATGTCGCTAAATGACGCGCATGAGTCATCCTGGGCGCTCCCGGTTGTGATCCATTGGGAGCCACCGATGTGGAAGTGGTGCCGTCCAGGCGACCACGGGGCGACTTCGGGATGGGGAGCATGGCAGCGCGCATCGCACAGCGAGGGGCACGGACCGAGCGCGGCGCGGCCTTGGTCGAGACCGCGATCGTCTTGCCGTTGCTGCTCCTCTTGGTGTTCGGCATCATCGATTTCGGGTCGGTGTACAGCAACCGGACGACCGTCAACCAGGGCGTGCGCGACGCCGCGCGTCAAGGAGTCGTCGCCAGCTTCGGGACGACCACCTCGTGCTCGTTGGCCGGTTCGGTCCCCTCCGGCAACGCGCGCAATCTCGTCTGCCTCACCAAGGAGCGCATCGGTCTCTCGACCGCGAAGACGCGGGTCAAGATCGTCGCGCCCGTGACCTACCAGATCGGCAGTCAGGTCGTGGTCTGCGCCGAGTACCCCATCGAACCGGTGACGCCACTCACGGGTCGGTTCCTCACCGGCGACGCGCTCCACGCCAAGGCGACGATGCGCATCGAACAGGTCGCGACGACCGGCCTCACCTCGGTGGACGAGACCGCGATCGACGGGGACTGGACGTGGTGCACCTGATGGCGCGCCTGTTGTCGCGCAACCACCCTCGCGACCGTGAGCACGAGCGCGGAACGGTGCTCGTGCTCACCGTGATGCTCCTCGTCGTGATGTTCGGGATGTGCGCGCTCGTCGTCGACCTCGGATACGCGCGCAGCCAACGACGCCAGGTACAGACGACCGCGGACGCGGCCGCGCTCGCCGGCGCGCAACTGCTCCCCAGCCCGACGGCGGCCGAAGACCGCGCCCGCAGCCAGGCCGCCGACAACATCGCCGGCGGCAACCTCAGCGGCGGCAACCTCGCATGGTCGGGGTGTACCGACACGCCGTTGGCCCGCGTCTCGACGACGCAGTGCATCTCGTTCGACACGTCGTACACACGGATGCGCGTCCGGACACCGCTCCAGTCCTACGACACGACGTTCGGTCGGATCTTCGGCGACGCCAAGGTCGAGACCCGCGCGCTCGCCGAGGCCCGGATCAGCAACCCCACCAACAGCGGCCTCCTGCCGTTCAACATGTTCTCGGGGTTCGGTTCGGGCGAGGCGTGCCTCGATTCCGGTGGTGGCGGCGGTGCCGTCGAGCCGTGTACCGGCCCGACGTCGGGCAACTTCGGATTCCTCGACTTCCACCTGTACGGCAACGCCGATCTCGGCACCACACCCTCGTGCACCAACGGCGGCCAGTCGGGGCGGCTCGACGACAACATCGCCATGGGTGCCGACCACGACTACACGACCCACCCCACGGGCAGCGGCGCCGGCGCCGACGACGACTGCGTGACGGCGGGACCCAACCGCGTCGCGCAGGGGACCGGCAACGGTTCGGCCTTCGACACCGGGATGCGTTCCGGCGCGAGCTTCAGCGATGGTGAACCCGCTCGCCTGCGTCGAGGTCCGTACCCGAAGGTCTCCGTCGGCGGCTCGCAACTCGACAACCAGCCGTTGTGGACGTTCATCCCGACCGGCACGAACTCGGGAGTCCCGGCGAGCTGTCAGCGGGCGACCTTCGACAGCCGCGTCGCGGGAACACCGCCTCCGGGAACGACGAAGCAGGTGTGGCTGCACCGTGCCCTGTCGCAGTGCTTCTTCGAGTACGCGTGCGGCAAGGTCGACGCCTGGGCCGGCAACATCGTCGGTCGACCCGCCGCCGACTGGAACTCCTGCACCGGTTCGCGTGCCGGGCTCCCCGTTTCGCCGTGCAGTGGCTCACCCTGCACCGCCACCCTGTTCACCGCGAACACCGCGACGGAGAGCCCGATCGACCTGTACGACATCCAGCTCTCACCGCGGTTCGTGTACGTGCCCCAGGTGTGGGCGAGCAACGTCACCTGTCCCGGCGGCTCCGGCGCGTACTGCTATTACATCAAGCAGTACCGAGCGGTCTTCTTGCAGCGGCTCGTCGGCAACAACGTGAATCAGCTCGACTTCGAACCGTCGGGCGGAGCGTGGGGCGGCAACTACTCCGGGCAGGCGAAAGCCATCACCGCGTTCGTGTTCCCCGTGTCGATGTTGCCGGGCACGATCGGGTCGGACCCCTCCGTGCTCGGCGAGAACCGCTTCATCAGCCTCGTCCGCTGACACCACGCCGCGCCGCACGCACTGGTTGCGGCGAGGGATCAGGTCTCGGCGGGCGTCGGGACCTCGGGCACGGCAGCGGCAGCGAGATCCTTCGGCGACTTGGCGGCCGCGCGGTTCGCCTGTTGCAACGTCGCGAAGACTTCCTCGCGATGGACGTCGACCGACCGCGGGGCCTTGATACCGATGCGCACCTGGTCGCCACGCACCTCGAGAACCGTCACGACGACATCGTGGCCGATCATGATGCTCTGGTTCGCACGCCTCGTGAGTACGAGCACGGGGTCCTCCTTCCGTGGTGGCCACCGCGTCGGATCGGGGGACGTTCCCGAGCCGTCCGTCGTTGCCGGACGCGCAGCATAGGAGCCTGCAACCCGCCTGTCAGGGGATACCGCGTCCGAACGATGCGGTTGGTGCGCGTGCTGCGGCGAGTCGCGAAGCTCAGGCGGCGCGCGCGAGCGGTGCGCGCACCTCGTACTCGCTCGATCCGAGCACGGTCTGACATGCCTCACGCGTCGAGCGGTTGATCACGATCGGGCCGAGGCAGTTCACGGTGGCGTCCTCGGCGCGGTCACCGAGCGTGACGACACACACCACGATCGCGTCCTCGATCGACGACAGCGCGAGGCGCTGCGCAGTCGCGGCGTCGAGGTCGAACTCGTAGTCGGCGTAGAAGACCCACGGCGACACCACGACGAATCCGACTTCGGGATCGTCGACACCGCTCATCAACATGAACGGGGAGCTCTCCCCGCCCCATGGCGAGAGCCGGTATCGGTGGAGATTCGGGAAGCCCGGGAGGCCGGCTGCGAAGTGAAGATCCACCAGCTCGGTCTCGATGGTCAGGTCGGTCTCGATCATCGTGGTCACCGCAAGAAGTCGACGAGGGACGGTTGGATGACCATGGAGGTCGTCATCAGGGCGGCCTGGTACGCCGTCTCCTGGATCCGCATCTCCATGATCGCCTTGGGCAGATCGACATCTTCGATCTGCGACAAGTTCTGTTTCAGATTGATGCTGCCGGCGCGGTTGCGCTCCTGCATCGTCGTGATCCGGTTCATGCGCGCTCCGACCTCGGCCAGGCTCTGCTGGACAGCATTGGTACGAACATCGAGGTTCGCGAACTCCGCATCGATGTTCGTGTTGGTTCGCACGGCAGTCGCGAGATTCGCGACGGTCGCGAAGAGATCGGTGGCGCCACTCCCGAAGACGTCGTCGCCATTGACGTTGATCTGGACACGGATTCCCGGTCCGATCGCTCGTTCGATGATCGCCGACTGCCCCGTGTAGCTGCCGGTCGCGTCGTATGCCGCGGTGCTCGCTGTACCTGCGAACACCGCCCGGTCGAGGTATCGGGTGTTCGCGAGCCCGACCAAGCCCTCGCGAATCTGATCCATCTCCAGGGCGATCGCGTCTCGCTCCGTCTGGCCGAGCACACCGTTCTGGGCCTGGATCGCGAGATCACGCACCCGCGTGATCTGATCGACGACCGACACGAGCGTGTCGTCGGCGGTGCTCAGCCACGCGATCGCGTCGTCGATGTTGCGACCGATCTGGTCGCCGCGCCCCAGTTCGGCGCGCAGGCGCAGCGCGGCCACGGTGCCGACCGGAGAGTCCGACGGTCGGTTGATCTGTCTGTTGGAGCTGATCTGCTCCTGCAACTGTTCGAGCTCGGCCAGCGAGCGCTGAAGATTGCCGGTGACCCGGCGTGCCATCGACGCGTGTGCGATGCGGAAGTCTGCCGAGACCATCTCGTCACCTACCGGCCGACGACGCCGGTGCGGTTGATCAGCGTGTCGAGCATCTCGTCGACCGAGGTCATGAAGCGCGCTGCGGCGTCGTAGGCGTGCTGGAACTGGACCATGTTCACCATTTCTTCGTCGATGTTGACGCCGGACACGGCACTGCGAGAACTATCGACCTGCGCCATGGTCTCGGTCTGGATCTCGTGACGGCGCTGCATCGTCTGACTGTCGACACCGAGCGCGACGATCAGCGATCGGTACAGCGAGTCGGCCCCCGTGGTCGCTTCGCTCAGCGCCGCGAGGTCGAGCGCGACGCTTCCGTCGAGCGGGCCGCCGCCGACCGCTCCCGCGGCGATGTCGTCGGCGCTGCCGATGTCGCCCGACACGGCGAGATCGCTCGCTCCCGTCGCCTCGAAGAACCTCCGACCGCCGACGCCGTCGCGGCCGACCGCCGTCGCCCCGAGCAGCGTTGCGAACCCCGCGTTGCCGGCAACCGCTTGCGACAGGAGCGTGTGGCCGGCCGTCGCGGCCAGTGCAACGGTGAGCGGTTCTCCGAGGGCGCCGGCCACGGTCACCGTGGCGTTGCCCGCGCCGATCGCGGTGTCGACCGCGCTCTGGAGCGCGGCCTGCAGGGCGGCGGCGCCGCCCGCGCCGGACCAGTCGGCGCCCGTGAGGCTCACGGTCGTCATGGCGCCGCCGTCGAGCGCGAGTTGGAACTGCAGGGAGCCGGCCGCGCCCTGATCGCGCGTTGCCGCCGCGATCGAACCGCCGCTCCCGCTGTGCACCGCGTTCACGTCGTCGCGCAGGCGAAGCGCGACCGTGTCGAGATCCGCGAGGTAGCCCGGAAGTTTCACGTTGACGACCTCGAGCAGTCCGCCGGCGTCGCCGCCGGAGATCGTCGCGGGGAACTGGTCGTTCGCCCATCGCACGACCACGCTCGGCCCTGACGTGTCGACCTCGAGCGATTCGGAGAGTTCGTCGGCCACCAGCGCCGTGCCGTTGACGAAGACGTTGACGCTGCCGTACTCGCCCGGCCGAATCGTCGCGCCGACCTTCGTCGCGAGCTGTTCCACGAGCAGGTCGCGATGGTCCATCAGGTCGTTCGCGTTGAGTCCACTCACCAGTGCGCTCTTGATCGCGACGTTCAGCTGCGCGACGGTCGCCGCGGTGCTGTTGATGTCGGCAACCGTGGCATCGAGTTCGGCGATCGCGCTGGTGCGAAACGCGGCGATCTGGCCGGCGGCGTGGTTGAAGGTCGTCGCGAGCGTCGCCGCGCGTTCGAGCAGCTGTTGGCGCGCTGCAGAATCACCGGGACGGTTGGCGACGTCGTCGAACCCCGACCACAGGTCGGTCATCGAGCCTTGGATACCGAGGTCGCCGGGTTCGCCGAACAGACCCTCGAGTTGCTCGAGCGCGTACCGCACCTGCGACATCTGCGCCTCGGCACCGTGTTCCAACGCGGCGCGGACCTCGAGGAACGCGTCGCGGTACCGCACGAACTGCGCGACCCGCACGCCCTGGCCGCCGCCGTTCCACGTGGCGAAGAACGCTCCGGTGTTCGGACCGTTGATCGACTGCAGGTCGACGCGCTGGCGCGTGTAACCCTCGGTGTTCGCGTTGCTCACGTTGTGGCCCGTGATCTCCAGCCCGCGACGCTGCGCGTACAGCGACGACAACGCGATCCGCAACCCCGAGAAGTCCGACACCGTGGCTCCTAGATCGCCTCGTCGACGAGCCGCATACCGAGTGAACGTTCGGTGGCTGCGCCCGATGGCGTGTAGGCGTCGAGTTCGATCTCCCCGAGCGTGGCGAGTGCCTCCCGCGTGGCGAACTGGCCGCGCGACAACAGGTCGCGGTTCGATCGCGCCGCGGCGTCGATGTCGTGAGCGGCCTCGAGCAACGCGTTGCGGTGCTCCTCGAAGATCTGACTCCACGGTGCCGGTGCCAGGTCCGCGAGCTGGCGCAGGCTCGGTGCGTCGGTGAGTTCGAGCACCGCGGTGAGCGCTTCGACGTGCACGGCACGGTCGAGCTCGACCCGCTTGATCTCGCCGAGCACCGTCTCGACCTCGCGGGTCGCGTGCGTCAGCCAGCGAGTACGACCCGAGGCCAGCACGAGCTGTTCCTCTTCGAGCTTGAACACGAGCAGCTCGAGGAGCTGGCGCTCGCGCCACAAGATGTTGGATACCTCGCTGAGGTGCTGCTGCATGCGGGTCACTCCACCGTGTTCGCCGACAGGACTTCATCGGCGGGCCCGGCGGGATCGTGAAGCATCCGGCCGCACCCGGTGGCCGCGGTCACAGCCGCTGGCCGGCCGGCGGCTAGCGCAACAGTCCGAGCGCGACGGCGCGCCCGAGCGCCTCGTTGCGGTTGCCGACCTCGAGTTTGGCGTAGAGGTGCACGAGGTGTGACTTGACCGTGGCGAGCGACAGCGAGAGCGTCGCCGCGATCTCACGGTTCGTGCGGCCCTGGGCGAGGAACCCGAGCATCTCGAGTTCGCGCGCAGAGAGTGGTGCCACGAGTGCGGGGCCGCCGACCGATCCCGACCGAGGCCCCGACGAGGAGCCGGGCAACGGGCGCGACGAGGGAGACGCCGGCGACCGGGCGTCGGTGGGGCTCGGCGCGACCCCGCCCACCAGGCCGCCGAGCAGCGCGGGAACGATGACCGACTCGCCCTTGTGGACGCGGACGACGACGTCGGCGAGTTCGGCGGGCGAGCCGGTGCGCAGCGCGAGCCCGCCGGCGCCCTCGGCGGCGAGGTTCGCGACCTCCCGATCTGCCGCGTGTGCCAGGAGCACGATCGTGGCCACCTTGGGGTGGATCGCCCGCAACCGCACGAGCGTGGGCCCGACCGGGCCGTCGGCCAATGTTCCCAGGACGACGAGATCGGGGAGCAGGTAGCCCGCGAGTTCCACCGCTTCGCGGCCCGAGTGCGCCTCGCCCGCGAGTTCGACGCCCAGCGTCTCGAGCACACCGGCCACCCCGCGCCGCACGAGCGGCAGCTCGTCGGCCACGAGGGCATGCCACGCGAGCTCCATGCGAGCAGGGTACCGGCCTCGGCAACCACCACGTCTCCCTGAGCAGTCGAGGCACTACGGACAGTGATTCAACCTCGCGGTTGATCAAGGCCGCGGTCGCTCGGGACCGACACCTGAACCCGGCAGGCAATCGAATCCCGGGGGGAACGATGACGACGAAGCAAGCAACGGCGACCAAGACGGTCACACGCACCAAGACGGCCAAGGTCGCCAAGACCGCCACGACCGCCAAGACCGCCACGGTCACCGGCGCCAAGATCACCGGCGCCAACCTCGACGCCGACCGCCGGGCGCACGAGTCGGAGTTGGTGCACGAGCACCTGCCGCTCGTGCAGTACGTCGTCTCCGAGGTCGCGCACCGCATTCCGAGTCATGTGTCGCGCAGCGACCTCGTCTCGGCCGGGATGCTCGGCCTCGCGCAGGCTGCTCGCACCTTCGACCCCGCCCGCGGCATCGCCTTCGACCGCTTCGCCTCGACCCGCATCCGCGGCGCGCTGCTCGACGAGCTGCGCGGCCGCGATTGGGCCAGCCGTTCGGTGCGCGCCCGTGCCCGCGGGATGCAGCAGACGTCGGAGGAACTCACCGCACGCCTCGGCCGGGCCCCGAGCCCCGACGAGATCGCCACGGCGATGAACGTGCCCGCCGATCAGGTTCACAAGCTCGTCGACGACGTTCACCGCGCGACCGTCCTCAACTACGAATCGCTGGTGCTCGACGGCGACGCCGAGTCGTTCCTCGCCGCGACCGACGAGTCGCCCGAAGAAGCACTCACGGCACGCGAGCGACGCTCGTACCTCACCGACGCGGTCGCCGCACTCCCCGATCGCCTTCGGCGTGTCGTCATCGGCTACTTCTTCGAGGAGCGGTCGATGCAGGATCTCGCCGACGAACTCGGCGTGTCGGAGAGCCGCGTCTCCCAGCTCCGCGCCGAGGCCCTCCTCCTCCTGAAGGATGGCATCAACAGCCAGGTGGAGCCCGCCCAGCTCGCGCCCGAACCGCGCCCGAACGGTCGCGTCGCTCGTCGCAAGGCCGCCTACTACGCGGCGGTCGCCGACGGTTCGACGTACCGCGCGCGTCTGGCCTCGGAGCCCGAGTCGGTCCAGGAGAAGGCGATCCGACGGGCGCGCGTCGAACAGGATGCGCTCCTCGAAGACATCGCTCTCTGAACAACTCGTGACTCGCGGCTCGTGGCCGCGACTCGCTACGGCGTGTTGTCGAACGCCGCGTAGTCGCGGCACGGCTGGCCGCGGAGCGCCGGACACGGCGGTGCTGCGTCGGGGATGTCGGCGTCGAGTCCCGACAGCACCGGCATCACGATCCGCGCCGGCGTCTCGCCGCCCCACCCGAGCTCCACGCTCGCGTTCGCAGCCGGCGCCACGATGTCGAACTTCCAGTGCGGACGCGAGCCGCCGGGAACGTCGACGATCAGCCGGACCCGCGACCCCGCCCGGAACACGTGCGCGAACGGGAAGAGCTCGACCCGCAGGGGCACGAACTCGTCGGCCGGCAGATCCGCCGCGTCGGCCTCGCGGTGCGTGTGCACCGGCCGCAGATCGGTGCTCGCCGACTCGTCGAGTGCGCGGTGCGAGGCGCGCAGCCAGCCGACCTGCACGTAGTACTCGGTTCCATCGGGCCGCACTTCGGAGAGCGTGACCTCGACATCGACGTCGGCCTGGCTCGCGCCGACCCACAGGTCGACGCTGCCGCTGCCGGCCATGACGAGCGTCTCGTCGAGGGGGGCGGTCTCATAACTCGCCGCGGCGCCCGCTTCGGGCTGGGTCCAGGCGAGTTGGGGAAGCCCCTTCCAAAGCTCGTCGGTCCCGCCCGCGAACATTCGGGCCTGGCCGTCGCCCGCGTATTCGTAGCGGTCGGAACCGCCCGCCGCGGGCACGTCGTCGGCGAGTGCACCGTCGCCCGCGAGGTACCAGGCCCGTGCTTCGGTTTCGGGGATCGGCCAGGCCGAGAACGACGCCTCGAAGGTCGGACACGGCGCGCCGAGCACGATGTCGGGACAACCCGCGCCGTTCTCGAACAGGATCCGCACCGGATCCTCTGCCTCGTACTGCGCCAGCACGTCGTCGTAGGCGGCCTCCGGATCGAAGCGGTCCTCGGGCAGCGGCACGGTCGAGCCCCAGATCGCGGCACCGATCGTCGCCGGGCCGAGCGCTCGGAACCCGACCGGCATGGCGGGCACGCGGCGTGCCACGTAGAGCTCGAGGAACTCGTACCACCGATTCATCACCTCGGGGGTGAGGGATTCGGTGTGGTTGCCGTTGACGAGCGTGAAGCGGGTCACCGGTGCCGACGAGAACCGATCGAGCATCGTGGCGAAGTGGCCACCGGTCTGTTCGTCCTGGAACGCGCCGGCGAGGAACACGGGCACGTCGATGCGGTCGACGAACGTGGCCGGTGCGAGGCCGTCGAGATCGTCGTAGGAGTGGAATCCATTGTCGACCGGCACGTCGATCGGTTCGTAGAAGTCGACCAACTCGATGAGGTCGGCGAGGCTCGGGTTCTGACCGCGCAGGCCCTGGTTGTCGATGCACGTCTGATCGCCGGCGTCACGCCGCTCGGCCGACCAACCCTGCCCGAACGGTTCGGCGTCGCGCTGACGTTCCTCGGCCCAGTCCTTGGCGAACCCGTTGTTGTAGATCCCGCCGGGATACAGCGTTCCGCGATACGTGTCGTCGATCACCGAGAGCGGAGCGATCGCGGCGAGGTGCGGCGGCTGGTACTGGGCGGTGAACAGTTGCGCGATCGCGGGATAGGAGATCCCGACCATCCCGACCTCGCCGTGCAACACCCACGGCTGCGCCGCCACGGTCTCGATCGCGTCGTAACCATCGGTGCCCTGGAGCGGCTCGAAGAACTGGAAGGCGCCCCCCGAGCACCCGGTCCCGCGGATGTTCACCCCCACCGTGGCGTAGCCGAGGTTCTGCATGATGAGCGACGAGGGCTGCGGACTGCCGGGCGCGGCCGGCGAGTAGCCGGAGTACTCCACCACCGTCGGGTAGGGCCCGTCGGCAATCGGCCCGGGCAGCTTCACCGAATAGGCGAGGGTCGTGCCGTCGCGGGTCTCGAGGTATCCGTAGCCCGAGTTGTCGTCGGGATCGATCGTGAACGGCTCCTGCGCGGTGAAGAAGTCGGCCGGTGGTGCGTCGTCGGGTGCGGTGACCGCGACCGGTTCGGCGACGGTTCGCGCCTCGCCCGCGCCCGAGGTCACCGCGTAGGCGGCGCCGGGCGCGACGTTGCGGAAGATCAGCGACCCCTCGGCGTCGGTCGTCGCCGTCGCGACCACGCCCGTCGGTCCGTGGAGGGTGAGTTCGGTCGACGCCGGCGCACCGACGAGCCAGACCTGCCCGACGCTGCCGTGTGCGACGAAGTCGGCCGGCGCCCCCGTCGGGAGCGCCACGGTGACGGCCGCGGTCGTCGGCCCAGCGGTCGTCGGCTCGGGGTCGCCGTCGTCGGAGGCACTGCACGCGCCGCCGACCAACCCGAGCACGACCAGCCCGAGCACGACCAGGAGTGTTGCGGAACGCCGGCTGCGTGTCATTCGATCCCCCCGGATCCGCGTGATGCCGCTCTCTGCGCGGCCACGCTCGGTGAGGTCGCGCCCCCGCGAACCCGCATCCCGGCCCGCCGAACCGAGGGCAACCTACCCGCCGGTCACGGATCACCGACGGCGAACGCTCAGATCCTCGGCCCTCGGTCCGAACAGGAGTGGTCACCTCGAAACAGATGCCGGGCGGCCGAACTGCGCAGGCTCACGGAGGGTTCCGCGCGCACATTCATGGAGGAGAGCGCCGATGCGCACCGAGTACGACGCGATGGCGGTGACCCGGGACACACGGGTTCGCGGCACGGCGAGAGGGTCTACAGGCGTCCTGCGACGCTGCCGAAGACCTGAACGCAGAACCGCGTGCGGGGCGGAGCGCGTGGCCCATGGACGGGTCGCGGCCGATCATGGAGGAGAGCGCTGATGCGCATCAATCAGAACATCATGGCGTTCAACGCCTACCGGAACCTGTCGGCGACCAACAGCCAACTCGCAGGCTCCCTCGAGAAGCTCTCCTCGGGCTTCCGCATCAACCGCGCCGCCGACGACGCCTCCGGACTCGT
>SXJQ01000091.1 GCA_005779345.1 Actinomycetota bacterium | reverse complement strand
GCGACCTCGCGGAGCCCGAGCGCGAGCCGGAGGTCGCGCGGATCGATGCTCCAGTCGGCGGCGAAGGCATCGATGTTCGCGACGATGAACGCGAGCTGCGGCGCGCCGGCGAGGGGGAGCGGCAGGTCGTACTGGCCGAGCGCGTGTTGCGCGAGGAGTCCGACGAGCGATCCGGCTTGCACGCCGAACAGGGTCGGCGCGAGCGCGGCCATCATGCCCGCGAGCATCTCGGGGCTCGCGCCGATCGCCTCGGCGGCCGATTCGGCTGTGCCCCCGCGGAACGTCGCGGGATCGAAACCTTGGGGAGCATCGCCGATGAGGGTGGTCGACAGTGCCTCGAGCACCGGGCGGAGCGCGTCGAGGGTCAGCACCGTCCATTCGACGCGTGTCACCGCGCGCGCGGGTACCGCTCCGACCTCGGCGAGTCCGGTGACCGCGGTCACGTGGGTCTGGGCGATGCGCACGAGGTCGACCAACTCGGCGGCGCCGGCCGGATCGATCGGGGGCTCCGGACGCGGCTCACCCGTCTCCGGGTCTGCGGTCGCGAGGCCGGCGGCGACCTGGCGGGCGACCTCCCAGTTGACCGGGCCCGGCGACCCGAGCATGGCGAAGAGGTCGTGCAGGCCGAAGCTGCCGAGACCCTCCTCGTCGGGCCCCATTTGTGAGCCGTCGTTCACCGCATCAGTCTATGGAGCATGAACCCCTCAGATCCCTCGGCCCGGACCGGCTCGCGCATCGCAGTGACGGGCGTTTCGGGTCTGCTCGGGCAACGGCTCCTCGCGCTCCTCGACGCCGACGATCTCGTCGACACGGTCGTGGGGCTCGACGTGCGCGATCCGGCGCGGGGTGCGAGAAAGCTCGACTTCCGCCGCTGCGACGTGACGACGGCCGACCTGAAGTCGCTCCTCGACGACGTCGACGTCATCGTCCACCTCGCGGCGATCGTCGGACCGATCGACGACGAGGCGACCGCGCGTCGCGTGAACGTCGACGCGACGCGTCGTCTGCTCGACGCGGCGTCGGCGGTCGGCGTCACCCGGTTCGTGCGCGCTTCGAGCGCCGCGGTCTACGGGGCGTGGCCGAACAATCCTGTGCCGCTCACCGAAGACGCTCCGCTGCGACCGAACCCCGGCTTTGCCCCGGCGCTCCACGACGCCGAGTGCGAACGGTTGATGCTGGACTGGAACGATGCACACCCCGGGGCGCGCACCGTCGTGCTGCGGATCGCGCCCGTCGTGGGTGCCGGTGTCGACACGCTGTTCGCGAACGCGGCGCTCGGCCACGCTCCCGTCACCGTGCGCGGCGCGCGGCGACCGATCCAGGTCGTCCACGTCGATGATGCCGCGGCGGCGCTCGCGCTCGCCGCGACCGGCGATCTCGAAGGCGTTTACAACGTGGCCGCGGACGGCTGGCTCGCGGCCGAGGCGGCCGCGGCCGTGGTGCCCGCGGCGCCGCGACGCATCGCGCTCCCGGCCGAGTTCGCGGAGCGCACGCTTCGCACGTTGTGGGGCAGCGGTCTCGGCGACGCGCCACCCGAGGCCCTGCCGTGCCTCGTGCATCCCTGGGTGATCTCCAACGATCGGCTGCGCGCGGCAGGTTGGGAGCCGCGTCACACCAACGAGGACGCGCTCGTGCTCGCCGGCGACCCCGACGCGTCGCACAACCCGTTGCCGTGGGTCGCGGCGGTCGGTGCCGTCGTCGCCGGTGCCGTCGGTGCGACCTGGTGGCTCAGCCGCCGCCACCGCAGCTGACCGAACCGCCCGTGGCCGTCGAGCTGGGGCGGTCAGGCCGGGGCGGTCAGGCCGGGGCGAGATGCGTGGCGGTCCACGCGTCCCAGTCGGGCGTGAAGTAGCGCACCCGGACCTTCTTGTACTCCTTGACCGACCACAACAACGCGTAATCGTCGACGCCGCATTCGTCGCGGATCGCCTCGACCACGGCCTCGCACTCGCGGGCCGAACGGGCATGGATCATCGTGAACACCGTGTAGGGCCAGTCGTCGTAGGTCGGGCGCCGATAGCAGTGCGACACCGCGGCGAATCCGGCCATCTGCGGACCGACCTCGTCGAGGCGGTCCGCGGCGACCGCCCAGACGCCCATCGCGTTCGCCTTGAACCCCGCGCTGCGGTGGTTCATCACCGCCGCGAACCGGCGCATGAGCTTGCGCGTCCGGAACGACTCGAGGTGCCCGAGCACGTCGTCGCCGGAGATCCCGATCGACTCGCCGTACGCGTCGAAGGGACGTTCCACGAGCGGGAGATCCTCCTGCGCGACGCGGATCGTCGCGACTTCGATGTCGGAGAGCGTCGGGGCGACCATGTCGGGTCGCCGCTCGGGGCGCTCGTGCTCGAGCACCTCGGCCTTGGCGTTGGCCGCGGCCTGACCCGTCATGTCGAGTTTCACGCCGATCTTGTAGAGCTGGAGCGTCGGCAGTTTGCGCGTGACCGTTGCGCCCGAAGCGCGGTGCAAGACGTCGAGGTGCGCGTCGAAATCCTCACCCGGCGGGACGGCGACCGTGTACCAGAGGTTGTAGGGGTGGTTGCGCTTGTAGTTGTGGGAGACGCCGGGGTGCGAGTTGATCGCGGCGGCGCCGGTGTCGATCTCGTCGGGATCGAGCTTCGCCGCGATCAGCGCGGAGGTGTACCCGAGCGCGCGGGTGTCGAAGATCGCAGAGAGCTGTCGCAGCACGCCGGATTCCTTCACGCGCGCGACGCGTTCGCGCACATCGGGCTCGGTCAGACCGAGCCGGTCGGCGAGCACGGCGAAGGGACGCGGTACGAGCGGGAAGTCCCATTGCACCGCGTTCAGCAGCGCTCGATCCTCGTCGCCGAGATCGGCGAGCGCAGGCGTTTCGGTCGGGTCGCTCGGCGAGGGAGTGGCGGTCATGTTCGGTCCCTTCGGACGCGGGTCATGGTCGAGCCGGGTCATGGTCGGGCCGGGCCATCGTCGCACACCAGGACCGTTCACCCCGATGCGATGCCCCTTCCCCCCGAGGCGATGACGGAGACCACCGGCTCGCCGTCGCCCGTTGCCGGGTCCGGCGTGGGGGTGGGTGCGACCCGCACGCGGATGCGGAGTGATCGCCGGCCGCGCACCACCTCGATCTCGATCTGCTCTCCGGGCCAGTTTCGCCGGACGACCGCCGTCACCTCGGCCATCGTCGAGACGACGCGGCCGTCGATGCTCCGCACGACATCGCCGACCGCGAGACCCGACCGCGCGGCCGGCCCCCGGTCGGTCACCGCCACGACCCACGGCCCCTCCGGCGTGTCGACGCCACGGACGCCCAACCAGCCGTGGTCGGCGTGGCCCAGGCTGCGAAGCCGGTCGGCCACCTCGGTCGCGAGGTCGATCGGCAGGGCCATGGCGCCGGGGCGGTTCGCGATCGGAGCGAACAACACCCCGATGACGTTGCCGTCGTCGTCGACGAGCGCGCCGCCGGCGCCGGCCGCGTCGACGATCGCGTCGGTCTGGATCAGCCCGGCCATCGCCGGCCCGTCGGCGAGCGCGACGAGCCCGTCGGTCGACGCGACGATGCCGCGGCTCACCCACGGTGTCGCGTGACCACTCCCGTCGGCGCCGACCGCATACACCGGATCACCGACGCCCGCGCGGGTCCGCGCGATCTCGACCGCGACGACCTGTTCGTCGATGCGCAACAACGCGAGGTCGGTGGTCGGGTCGATGCCGACCACGGTGGCCTGCGCGCGCATGCCGTCGACGGTCAACACGTCGATGCGATCGGCACCCGCGACGAGACGCGCGCTCGTGAGGATCTCGCCCTCGTGTCGGATGCAGACCCCCGAGCCCCGGCGGAGTCCGCCGGCGTCGCGGACCGACACGGCGACGATCGAAGGCGCCAGCCGCGTGGCGACCGCCTTGGGCGCCGGGACGCGGGCCGCATCCGCGGCGGCCGGATCGACGGAGCGATCGAGCGTCACGGCACCGAACGCGACGAGCAGGGCGATGGTTCCGCCGGCGCCCGCCAACGCGGCGCCGACCGGAACGAGCCAACGACGTGGACGCGCACGTCGTGACGACGACGGCCCGGTCCGCGACGACCGCGGTGACGACGGCGCGGCAGCCGGCATCTCGGCCGGGTTCAGCTCCGAGGGGTGCCGCCAGATCCGGTCGAGGGGATCGGGCACTGCGCGCCGCGGCGCGGCCTCGGGCTCGTGGGGCTCGGGCTCGTGTCGGTCTCGGTCGTGGGGCTCGGGCTCGTCGGGAGGCATGCGGGCGAAATCCGGGAGTTCGTCGAAGCGCAGGGCAACCATCCGCTCGTGCGTCTGGTTCCGCCGAGTGTACGAACGGTGTCGTCCTGTCTCACCGCGGGTCGCGCGCCTCGAGCCCGCGACGAACGCGAGTCGGCGCTCCGGAGGAATTCGCTCGCCCGGTCCCTACACTGGCGCCATGGTGCTCCCGGCCCCCGACGGCCCGCTCTGGGCCGGCCTGGTCGACGAGCCGATCCCGACCGAAGATCTCGTGGCGTGGGCGACCACGCCGGGTTCGGGCGCGGTCGTGTCGTTCCTCGGAGTCGTCCGCGACCACGCCGAGGGTCGAACGGGTGTGGCCGCGATGACCTATGAGGCCTACCGCGAGCCCGCGACCGCCCGACTCGCCGAGGTGGCCGCCGAGGCCCGGCGTCGCTGGCCCGAGGTCGAGCGGGTCGCGGTGGTGCACCGGCTCGGTGAACTCGCCCTGTCGGAGGCGTCGGTCGCGGTGGTGGTGTCGTCACCGCACCGCGAGGTGGCGTTCGAGGCGGGCCGGTTCTGCATCGACACGCTCAAGGAGACCGTCCCCATCTGGAAGAAGGAGCACTGGACCGGCGGCGAGGTCGGCCCGGCAGGCTCCGATTGGGCCCTCGGCGAGCAGCGCATCCGCGCGATCGGCGACGCGCGATGACGGCCCTGTCGTTCCTCGTGCTCGTCGTGGTCGTCAGCGGACTCGGTGCGACGGTCGTGGCCGTCCGCAGTCGCCCACGCACGTCGGTGGGTCACACGATCCGCGAGTTCGAGCGCGGCCTCCGGGCACTCGCACCCGAATCCGACGGGGGCGAACTCGACGAACGCGGGCCCGGACGGCGGGCGGGCTGATGGCGCGCGACGTCGCGATCGACCTCGGAACGGCCAACACCCTCGTCTACGCGCGCGGTCAGGGCATCACGCTCAACGAGCCGACCGTCATCGCACTCAACAGCCGCACCCAAGAGGTTCTCGCGATGGGGCAGGACGCCTGGCAGATGATCGGCCGAACGCCCGGCTACATCGTCGCCGTGCGGCCGCTGCGAGGCGGAGCGATCACCGACTTCGACATCACCCAACGGATGATCCGGCTCCTGTTCCAGCGCGCGGGCGTCAATCGGTTCTCGCGAGCGCGCGTCTTGATCTGCGTCCCCAGCGCGATCACCCACGTGGAGCAGCGCGCGGTGCTCGAGGCGGCGCGCCGGGCGGGTGCGGCCCAGACCCACCTCATCGAACAGCCGCTCGCCGCCGCGATCGGTGCGGGGCTCCCGATCCACGAGCCCCTCGGCAACATGGTCATCGACGTCGGCGGGGGTACGACCGAGGTCGCCGTGATCTCGCTGGGCGGCGTGGTCGCGCTCGAGGCGGTCCGCGTCGGCAGCTTCGATCTCGACGCCGCGATCCAGGCGTACGTCCGCAAGGAGTACGGCATCGCGATCGGCGAGCGCACCGCCGAGGAGATCAAGCTCGCGATCGGTTCCGCGTATCCCGTCGCCGACGAGTGGAAGGCAGAGGTGCGCGGCCGCGACCTCATGAGCGGGTTGCCCAAGACCGTCATGCTCGTGCCCGAGGAGGTGCGCGGCGCGATCGAAGAGCAGGTCCGGGCCATCTGCGACGCGGTCCGCGCGTGCCTCGCTCGAACGCCGCCCGAACTCGCGCAAGACCTCATCCTGAACGGTGTTCACCTCGTCGGGGGCGGCGGCATGCTGAAGGGTCTCGACCGGCGCATCGCTCAGGAGACGGGGCTTCCGGTGCACCTCGTCGAAGCGCCGCTCGAGTGCGTCGTGCTCGGTGCGGGCCGCTGTCTCGAGAATTTCGACACGCTGAAGGAACTGTTCATGGCTCGGAGCGACTCGGGTCGCTGAGATCCTCGGCTGCCTGGCGGACCTGCCAGTCGCGATCGTCGAGCGCACGCGCGATCGCGGCCTCGACGGCGGGACCCTCGAAGGGAGCGAGCGCGAGGATCGCGCGGCGCCGGATCGCCGGCTTGTCGGTGCACGCCGCGAGGATCGCGGCCAGGCCGGCCGGATCGCCGTTCGCACCGAGTGCCGCGACCGCGGCTTCGCGTACGAGCGGGTCGGCGTGGTCCGCGGCGGCCGCCGCGAGTGCCGCGACCGATCCGGGTGTCGGTGAGAGCTCACCGAGTGCCCACGCGGCAGCCTCGGCGACCAACGCGTCGGGGTCGCCGAGCAGCACGACGCAGCTCGCGCCGGCGTCCGCGACGAGGGGCGCGAGTTCGGCCGCGCGACGCCGGACGGCAGCCGAGGGATCGGCGAGCGCGTCGGTCCACGCGCGCCGGGCCCGACTCGGGTGTGCTCGGCGCACGAGTGCCCCGAG
>SXJQ01000090.1 GCA_005779345.1 Actinomycetota bacterium | reverse complement strand
GTTGTCGATGAGGTAGCCGATCTCGGCGCCGGTGTAGCGGTAGTTCACGTTGACCGGCACCGCGCCGAGCAACTGCGCGGCGAAGAACGCGATCATGTACTCGGGACAGTTCACGAGTTCGATCGCGACCTTGGCACCCGGCCCGACCCCGCGTCGCGCGAGGTGACCGGCGAGCGCCCGAGCCTCGGCGTGCAGCGCGGCGTAGGTGAGCCGTCGATCGCGGCCGACGATCGCGACGCGCTCGGGAGCGTCGCGCGCGGCAGTGATCCACGCGCGGGCGAAGGAGTGGTCGGACATCGCCGGCGAGGCTACGACGGCGCGGGCCGCGCGGATTCACCGGCGGTGGCTGCCAGAGCCGACCGGCGCGCCGCGGTGTCGGTCAGATCGAGTTCGTGGTGGCCGCGCGGGCCACGATCCGTTCGGCCTGCGCGACGGCCTCGGCCGCCGCGAGATCGACGATCGTGGACGACGACCGGCTGCGTCGCAGGGTCAGTCCGACGAGCAGTGCGATCGGCACCGAAGTCAGGAACCAGACGACGAGTGCTGCCCCGTATGCACTCACCCGGTCATCTTGCGCCCCCGAACCGAACCCGTGGGGGATGGTTCGCGCCGGGTGTGCACGCGACCACATCGGGCGTCGGCGTGCCGGCGTGGCACGTCTCGGGCCGCCCGGGCCCGTCTGCGTCAGGTCAGGCCGGGGAGGACCGCGGCGTACTCGAAGCGGTCGCCCGCCTCGAACGACCCGACGCCGTAGCTGCGGCCGCGGGCTTCGATCGTGCGCCCGTCGCCGAGGCTGATCGCCACGTGCGCCTGGTCGGGGCGGCCGCCACCACGGCGCGGCTCCTCCGAGAACGAGAACAGCAAGGCTCCGGGAGTGCGCAGCGCCTGTTCCACCGGGACCAGGTTGCCCTGCTCCTTCGCGTCGAGGTACTGGAGCCACGACCCGTCGGCGACCTGCACTCCGGCGCGGTGCGCGGCCCACTCGACGAGTTCGGAGCAGTCGAGGGTGGCCGGGTCGGGATCGTCGAGCGCGGCCTCGGCACCCATCAGGTAGGGCTTCCCCGATTGCGACAATGCCGCGTCGAGAAAGGTGCGCGCCGATTGCGAGGTCGGCAACGGGGAGCCGGTCGCGACGCGTCCGAAGCCGGTGTCGAGCAGGCCCGTCCCGAGCCCGGTCACGCCGCCGGCGCCGCCGGCCGTCGCCGTTGTGCCCGTGCTCCCGAGTGCGCCACCGGCGCGCTCGATCTCGGCGAGCAGCGCCGAGAAGTCGCGTCCGTCACCCGTGGCAATCGGTGCGGCCGCGGTACGCGATCCGGCGAACTGGCGTTGGATCGCGTCGATTCGCGTCTGGACGGCAGCGATCGAGTCGAGTCCCATGAGGTTCCGATCGGCCGATCGAGGCGCTTCGGGAGGGGTCGCGACGATTCCGGCGCCGCCGGGGTCTCGACCGGCTCAGGCTTGCGACGCAGGGTCGGTACCGCCGCCGATCCCGGTGTCGGCGCCACCGTCGCGCCCGGCACGTTGCCAGCGGATCGCTCGTTCGATCAGCGTGATCATCTCGTCGTTGTCGCGGCTGATCGACGCGTGGACCCGCCGTTCGAACAACGCCCGCAGGACGGGATTGAACGCGTGGTAGCTCTCGCGGAAGTGCATCCGCGTCCGCCCGTCGCCGAGGTCCTCGAGCCGGTGATGACCCTCGGCGCGGCTCCACAACGGCTTACCGATCGCGTCGTAACGCCACGACTCCATCGGCCGTACCTCGGTGAGCCACTCCCACGACTCGCCGACACCACCGGAGCCGAGCCACCAGGGGACCTGGAACCAGCAGTGGCGGACGAGCCCCTCGCCGTTCGCGTCGCCCGGATGCAGGATCTCGATCTGGGCGTGGAATCGCGGCGGCCGAAACGGCACGTAGCTGCGCCGCGGCGGGACGGGCGCGGGGCGATCGCGATTCCAGAACACGGCCCAGACCTCGGCGGGCGGTGCGCCGATTTCGATGGCGTACTCGTGTCGCTGCATGTCGGAGTGCGCGGTTCAGGCCGCGAGTTGTTGCACCGCGGCCGCGATGTCGTCTTCGAACTGCCAGTTCGCGACGAAGTGCCGGTTGAGGTCGGTCATCGAGTCGTACTGCCACCAGTACGCGTAGATCCCGCACGAGGCGAGGGTCGCGACGATCCGGCCGCCGAGGTTGTGCTCGACCTTCACGCGTCCGAAGTCAGGTGGGCGCACGGATGCGCCGAGCGCCGCGAAGATGGCACACAACTCGTTCTCGATGATGCACTCGGCACGGTCGTGTGTGACGAGGTCCTTGTCGAGCAGCACGTACGCGACGATGTTGGCGATCCCGCTCGCGACGATGGCGATCACCATCCAGGCGACTGGATCGCGGAACTGCGTGTCGAGCCGCCGCAGCGTGGCCATCTCCACCGCGAGGCGCTCGAAACGTTGGCGCTCCTCCTCCCCGCGCCCGGCCGCCCACGTTCGTTCCCACGCGTAGGTCGTCGTCGCGTCGAGGAACTCGATCCGGCGCAGGTTGTGGTCGCGGCTGCGCCGGATCTGTTGGTACAAGACGTAGAACCCGTAGACGCCGCAACTGCGGATGGTCCAGCCGAATTGGCTCCAGAAGTCGAAGACGTAGTCCGACTCGGCGCGGGTC
>SXJQ01000089.1 GCA_005779345.1 Actinomycetota bacterium | reverse complement strand
GTGTCGGGCGCCGGCTTCAAGATGACGGTGTTGCCGGCGGCCAACGCGCCCACGACCTTCGAGAGGTTGATCTGCATCGGGAAGTTCCACGGCGTGATCGCGCCGACGACACCGATCGGCTCCTTCACGACGAGCCGGTTCGACTGGATCCCGAAGAACTCGTGGACCCCGAGCTCCCGCTCCCACTCGTACCGATCGATCAGCTCGACATCCCACAACATGTCCTCGATGCAGGAATCCTGTTGGATCGCGAACGTCAGCGCGATCGGAGCGCCGACCTCGGCGACGATCTGGGGTCGCAGGTTCTCGCGCTCCTGCTCCAGCCCGTCGTGGAGCTGCTGAAGACACCGCTTGCGCAGCTCGTGGTCGGTCGCCCAACCGCTCTCGTCGAACGCCCGACGAGCGGCGCGGATCGCACGATCCATGTCGGCCGTCGACGCGTCCGCGACCGGGCCGATCACGGCTTCGGTCGCCGGGTTGATGTTGTCGTACGTACGGCCGCCTTCGGCCTCGACGAGCTTCCCGTCGATCAGCATCCGCGACTCGAACTGCATCTCGCTCACGCGTCATCCTCCGTCGGACCGACGCCTGGGTGTGGCCGGACGGGGCCGCTCCCCATCCACGACCAGGCGTAGGTCCGCAGCGTAGGCGGCCCGGTCGATGTTGCGTCCCGTCCCGATGCCACGATCGCCGACGTCGGCGGCGTACGGTCGACGTCATGCGCATCGCCGCGCTCGACCTCGGCTCCAACTCGTTCCACCTGCTCGTCGCCGACGTGCACCCGGATCGCTCGTTCACGACGATCACGCGCGAGAAGGACATGCTCCGCCTCGGCGACGAGGTGACCCGTCACGGCCGGATCCGCGACGTCGCTGCCGACCGCGCGGTCGCCTCCGCCCGACGGCTGCGCGAGCTCGCCGAGGCCAACGGCGCGATCGAGATCCTCGCGGTCGCGACCGCGGCGATCCGTGGCGCGGCCAACGGCAGCGAGATCGTCGACCGACTCGGCCGTGAGGCCGGGCTGCGCGTCACGGTCATCGACGGGCTCGAGGAGGCCCGCCTCGTGTTCGAGGCCGTGCGTGCGAGCGTCGCCATCGACCAGGGCCCGGCGCTCTGCCTCGACCTCGGCGGCGGCAGCCTCGAGGTCTGTGTCGGCGACCGCGATCGGCTCATCGCTGCGGCGAGCGAGCGGCTCGGCGTCGGCGTCCTCACCGCCCGCTATGTCGACGACGACCCGCCGTCGCCGGGCGCCCTCCACGACCTCGAATTGCACGTCCGCGACGTGCTCGAACCCGTTGCCGAGGCTTTCAGAAACCTCCGACCGAGAATGATGATCGCGACGAGCGGCACGCTCGGCGACCTCGTTGCGATGACGCACGCCGCCGCGACCGGCGAAGAGCCACGGCGACGCAACCACCTCACCGTCGGGCGCGAGGCCTTCGTCGAACTCCACAATCGACTCGTCGCGATGCGCGCACCCGAACGCCGGCGGCTGCCCGGTCTCGACGACAAGCGCGTCGACCTCATCGTCGCGGGTTCCGTCGTGTTGAAGGTCGCGTTCGACCTGTTCCGATAGGACCAGATCACGCACTCCGAATGGGCGTTGCGCGAAGGAATGCTGCTCGATGCGGTCGAGCACCACGATCCCGAGGAGTACAGCGACGACGCGCGCGCCCTGCGCCGCGCGTCGGTGGCCGGACTCGCGCGTCGCTGCAACTCCAACGCCGCTCACTGCAGTCATGTGCTGCGGCTCGCGCTCGCCCTCTTCGACGATCTCGTCGCGCTGCACGGGCTCGGTTCCGACGACCGCGAGATGCTCGAATACGCGATCGCCGTCCACGACATCGGCCAACACGTGTCGCATCACCGACACCACGAGCATGCCGCGTACCTCGTCCTCCACGGCGGGCTGCGCGGCTTCGATCCCGACGAGATCCGGTTCCTCGCGGCACTCGTCCGCCACCACCGGCGGGGCGAACCGAAGGCGTCCGAGGCGCTGTTCGGTGCCATGTCGCCCGACGATCGCGAACGCGTCCGACGCCTCGCCGCGATCCTGCGCGTCGCCGACGGCCTCGATCGCGGGCGGCGCCAACGGGTCGAGACGGTGTCGGCGACCGACGGTGGCTCCAGCGTGCTCCTCCGCCTGCATGCCGAGAGCGATCCGGAACTCGAAATCTGGGGCGCGCGCCGCCGCCGCGATCTGTTCGAGAAGGTGTTCGGGCGAGACCTCGAGGTCATCACGACGTGACGTCGATCACCGGCTGACCGCGGGGCCGGTGGAGCGCGTCCGCTCTCGGACGATATATCCGGTTCGTCCGATAAGGTACGGACCTTGGCGAACCACGACGGGTCGAGCCCCGCGAGCCGGCCGAACCCAGCAAAGCCCCGGTCGAACGTCCTCACGGCGAATCGGAACCGGCTGTTGCGCGCCACCGTCGAGCTGCTCGGCGAGCGCGGCTTCGAGGTCACCATGGACGACGTCGCACGCCGGGCCGGGATGGCCCGCGCGACCCTCTATGAGCACTTCGGCAATCGCCTCGGTCTGTTCCGCGCCCTCGCCCGCGAGACCGCCCGGCGGGCCGATCTCGCGCAGCTCGACGCGGTGCTCGACCATCCCGATCCGCTCGTCGGACTGCGGGCGCTCGTGCGTCAGGCGTGCCGCTTCTGGGCGGTCGACCCCGATGCGTGGCGCGGAATCCACGCACTCGCGGCCTTCGGCGGCGAGTTCGGCGCGTGGTGGACCGACGCATCGGCACCGACGCTCGACCGCGTCCGGCTGATGGTCGCGCGTCTCGACGCCGGCGGTTGCCTCCGCGAACACTGGACGACCGAACGCGCCTTCGCGGCGCTCGTCACGATCACCTCGTTCGAGACCTACGACCAGCTCCACTTCCGCTGCGGCGTCGACCCGGGGACCGCCGAAGGCATCCTCGCCGACCTCGCCGCAACGTTGGTGACGCTCAGCCGCGCTGCCACCGCCTGAGACCGATCGTCATCGTCGTCGACGCCGGCAAAACGGCGTTCCCCGACGTGTCAACGCGGCGACCCGTCGATCGTCTGGTACAGGATGCGCGCGCACGTATCGACGACGTCGTCGCGAGTGGAGCCGAGTGCTTCGAGATCGGCATGGAACGCCGCCATGCGCTCGAGCAGCGACATGAGCGCCGCGGCCGCGGTGATCGACGACAGGTCGGGGTCGACACGCCCGGCGCGCTGCGCGGCGCGCACGTGCGTCGCCAGTGCCTCGATGAACGAACCGTTCGCGATGCGGCGCAACTCGCGGAAGCGCGCATCGCCCTCCTGCGCCGCGAGGTTGCGAACACGCAGGACCGCAGCATGTTCGTCCCAGGCGCTGATGAACGAGTCGACGAACGAGCGAGCGTCGGCGAGCCCGGACCACTCGGCCACCAGGCGGTCGGCGAGCGGCGCCATCTCGTCACCGCACTCCTCGGCGAGCACGACGACGGCCTCTTCGACGTCGTGGAAGTACTGATAGAAGGTCGCCGGTGAGGTCCCGATCTCACGTGCGATATCGACGACGCGCAGGTCACGCACGGGCATCGATACGAGCAGCGCGGCGGTCGAGTCGAGCAGTCGTCGGCGGGTCGCAGCACCACGACGACCGATCGTGCGACCGTCGCTGGCGACGACGTCACTCACCCCGCGGCCTCGAAGTCGACGAATCCGAGACCGTCGCCGACCGCCCGGAACGTCGCGCGGACGCGCATCCCGATCGCCGCCGCCGCCGGATCGAGCGACGGCAGGACCGCCAGGATGCGGGCACCACGCTCATCGAGATCGATCGCTGCCACCACGAACGGCAGGCGATCGCGAAACGGTGGCACTCCGTTCTGGCGTACGACGGTGAACGAGTAGACGGTTCCCAGACCGGATGCGGTCACCCAGCCGACACGTTCGCTCCCGCAATGCACGCAGAGGTACCGGGCGTAGTGCTGATGCAGCGCGCAGTCGTCGCAGCGCTGGATCCGGAGTTCGCCGCGTCCCGCGCCGACCCAGTATTCGCGGTCTTCGTCGGTCGGCGCGGGAGTGAGCCACGCCGGCGACTCCGACCAGTCGTTCCCCTGCCAATCGAGGCGCTGCCCGTCGCTCGTCACGCCCTGCTCCCCGCGGTCGGTTCGGTGCCGAGCACGACCGTGCCCTGCGTGCTGAGCCAGCCGCCGCTGCCGTTGCAGACCGCTACCGCGGCGTCGGCGACCTGGCTGTCGCCCGCGTCGCGGCGAAGTTGTCGAGCCGCCTCCGCGAGCAGGAACAGCCCTCGCATGCCCGGATGTGTGCACGACAGTCCCCCACCGTCGGGGTTCGTCGGGAGCGCCCCGCCGAGCCGGAGGTTGCCGTCGGCGACGAAGGCACCACCTTCACCCTTGGGCGCGAAGCCGAGGTCCTCGAGCGTGACGAGCACCGTGTAGGTGAAGCTGTCGTAGCTGCAGAACACGTCGACATCGCTCGGTGTGATGCCGGCCGCGGCCATCGCGCGTGGCCCGCTCACGGCCGCCGCGGTCCGCGTCATGTCGGCCATCGCCTGGATCGAGTGGTGCGTGGTCCCACCCGCCGCGCCGCGCACGTAGACCGGCTTCGCCGTCCAGGCGAGGTCGCGGGCCATCGCCTCGGACGCGAGGATCACGCACGCACCTCCGTCGGAGATGACGCAACAGTCGAGCTTGTGCAACGGGTCGGCGACGAGCCGAGACCCGAGCACGTCGTCGACGGTGATCGGTTCGCGGTACATCGCGTCGGGGTTGCGAGTCGCGTGCTCCCGCATCTGCACCGCGATCGAGGCGAGTTGTTCGGCCGTGGTGCCGTACTCGTACATATGGCGTTGGGCAGCCATCGCGTACGCACCGACGAGCGTGAGGCCGGTCGGGAACTCGTACTTCATGGGGCCCGGCGGCTGCATGCCACGCGCGCCACCGCCACCGCCGGTGCCGAGCGTGCGGCCACTCGCCGAGAGCTGGTTGCTGCCGTAGCAGATCGCGACGACGTCGACGTCGCCGGCTTCGATCGCCCGAGACGCGTGATGGGCGTGGAACTCGAAGCTCGAACCACCGCAACTCGTGCTGTCGAGCCAGGCGGGTCGGATGCCGAGGTACTCGGCGACGGCGACCTCGTGCATACCCATGTGACCGGCCGAGGCGAGACCGTCGACCTGGTCCTTGCGTAGCCCCGCGTCGGCGAGGGCCCGGGAGAATCCCTGCGCGATGAGCTGGTAGGGCGTCAGCCCCGTCGCCTGCGGGCCGTCGGCGTGCCCGACCCCCACCACACACACGTTCCGTCGCATGGCTCGACGCTACCGATCGACCCTGCGCGATGTCAGTTCCGCCCCGCGGTGTGCGTCCGTGGCAACCTGCGGTCGTGCAACCCGCGATGGATCTCGTGACGGCCTGCATCCGGAGCCACGGTGGACGACAGGTGTTCGGCGACCCGTTCGGTGATCTCGAGCACCGCGCCGTCGGCGATCCCGCCGTCGCCGCGATGTTCGCCGACGCCGACGGGCGCCACCACGGTGTCGGGGTGGCATACGACGCCGGCCGTCGCCGGCTGCGGTTGTCGTCACGACCGGGTGCGATCGAAGCTCCGATCGAGGTGCTCGACTCGCCGCTGCACATCACGCGGGTGATCGAACAGGCGGCCCGCGCGGTCGCCCGCAGCCACGCGACGCGCGTCGTCGAGATCGCGTGCGACCTCGACGAACCGATCACCTCGCGCGCCCGACCCGCGGGTCGACGCGACTACGCGCCGTACGCGGGCGCCGTCGTCGGCGACGGACCGCGCGTCGCGATGCTCGCCGGTCCCCATGTCGCGCGGCGGGGCGCGGTCGACGCGCTCCACGCGTTCGCGGCCGCGGCGGGGCTCGCGGTGGCCAACACCTGGGGAGCGAAAGGCCTCTACCGGTGGGACAGCCCACATCACGCAGGCACCGTCGGACTCCAACAACACGACTTCGAGCTCGTGTTCGACGGCGTCGACCTGGTGATCGCCACCGGCCTCGATCCCGACGAGACCTGTCCGCCGATGCCTGCGGGGACGACGGTCGTGGTGCTCGACCCCCAACAACTCGGCCTGCTCGCGCACCACGTCGCCCGGCGACCGACGATCGCCGCGAACCCCCTGTACGAACGGCTCGCCGCGATCGCCCAGCCCGGCTACCTCGACACGCGGCGGCCCTTTCACCCCGCACGTCTCGTCGCCGAACTCCGTGCCGAGATGCAGGCCGACGCAGTCGTGACCGCCGACCCCGGACCCGCCGGGCTGTGGGTCGCTCGCACGTTCTCGACCACCGAACTCGGCAGCGTCGTGGTTCCCGCGACCGGAGGCCCCGGTGTCGGCGCAGCACTCGCCGCGACCGCGGCGCTGCGCGGCGGCGAGGCGACCTACGTCACGACCACGCCCGACCTTCCGCTGGTCGCAGAGATCCGGGCCGTCGGCACGGCGCTCGGCGCCCAATTCGGGATGCGCGTCTGGGACGACGCCGAACGCCCGGTCGACTGGGACTGCACCCGCGATCTCGTCGCGGCCGCGGGTCCCGTCGCCGCGTGGACCTGAGTCCCGGAGCGCACGCGAGAGGGCCCCGCCGCGGCGGGGCCCTCCACGCTGTGCTCCGGGCGAGGCCCGGCGTTCGTTACGCAGCGGCGCCGCGACGACGGCCGGCGGTCAGGAGACCGAGGCCGAGGAGCGCCACCGCGAAGCCGAGCACGGCCAGCGGCGTCGACGACGAACCCGTCACCGGCAGCTGGTCGGTCGTCGGGCTCGCGCCCGCCGCCGTGGTCGTCGTGGCCTGGGCCCCGACGGTCGTGGTGGTCACGGCCTGGGGCTGGATGATGTTGATCGACACCGTGGTCGTGTCGCACAACTCGCTCCCACCGAACCTGCGGGCCCGGCCGAAGTTGGCCTCGAGCTGCTCGAACTCGGTGCAGACCCGGTATTCGAACACGTCGGAGGTCGCCGCGGTGTCGGCGTTCGCCGTGTAGTTGATGGAGCCGTCCTCGTTGACGACCGCGACGCCCTCGGTGGGCGCGTCGGTGATCTCCGGGCCGATGATCGGCAGCGGCTCACCGTCGATCTCGCCGGGGACGTCGTTGTCGAGCACTGCGATGTCGACCGACTCACCGGGCTTCACCTCGGCGCTGTCGGCAACCGCGTTGGGCGCGCCCGGGGGCGGCGGAGCGACGACGCTGATCGTCGCGAGCGCGACCTCGTCGTCGGGCAGGCAGGTCGACGTGGTGAGGACCGCGCCACCGGTGCCGACGTCGAACGTCGAGCTGACGAACGAGAACGAGATCGTCCCGACACCGCCCGCCGTGAGGGTCTTGGTGACCGACCCGAGGTCGGCGGCCTGCGCTGCCGTGACCGGCTGCTTCGGTGCCGTGCCCACGAGCGGGCCACCCGAGGCACCCTCGACCGCGAAGGTGTAGGTGAACGGACCGAAGTCGAGCGCCGGGATCGGGCTCGTCTCCGGCAGGAACACGTCGTTCGGTGTGACCGTGACGCTGAAGCTCTCGCCCGCCTCGACCTCGGTCGGTGCGTCGATGACGCCCGTGATGACCGTTTCGGTCGCGGGCACGAGCGGCGGGTCGAGCGTGCAGGTCGCGTCGACGCTGCCCGTCTGTGTCGCGGCACCGGCATCGTGCGCCGCGAACACCGACGCCCCTGCCGTGCCGAGCCCCGCGGCCAACAGCACCGCACCAATCTTGCGAATCCGCATGGTTCCTCCCCGGAATGCCCCTGCCCTGTCCCCGTGGCTCGCGTGCGTCGTGTGACGCGTGTGACGAGCCGACCCCGGCGACCTGGGCCTTGTCGAGCCGGAGAATAGGCACGCGCTCGGGCCCGCGTCCAGATTGCCCCGGTTGGCGGGGGCCCGGGTGCTCCGAATGTGACGTGCGTCGGGCCGCTCCCGCCTGTGGCGGCACGCCCGGGCCGCGGCGCCGTCAGTCGGGGACGGCGGGAGCGTCGCCCTCGGCGAGCGCGCCGAGTTGGGCGATCGCCAGGCGCTCGGCGACCTTGGTGTAGCGCCCGCAGAAGGCGAACACGCCGGCACCATCGGCGACGACCGTGTTGCCGTTGACGAGTGCGGCCGCGTCGGTGCAGAGCAACGCCACCGTCTCGGCGACGTGTTCGGGCGTCGCGGCGACCCGCATCGGGTGGGTCTCCTCCTCGATCGAGCGGGCGAACTCGTGGAGCGGACCGAGCATGAGCCGAAGCGATTCGCCGTCGATCCAGCCGGGCGAGATCCCCACGGTCGTGATCCCTCTGCTGCCGAGTTCGCAGCCGAAGTAGCGCACCATCGACTCCATCGCGGCCTTCGCCCCCGCGAGGATCCCGTGGCCGTTGATCCACGTGCCCGTGTCGGCACCACTCACCGCGACGACACGGCCCGCGCCGCGCGCCTCCATCAGCGGCAGTGACCGCACCACCATTTGGTGGAAGGCGAACACCGAGATCGCGTAGGTCCGCTCGAAGTGGCGACGTTCGGCCTTGTGCATCGGCCGGAACGCGGTCGCCGCGGCATTCGCCACGAGGATGTCGAGCCCGCCCCATTCGTGTTCGACGCGATCGAACAACGCGTCGATGTCGGCCTCCGACTCGAGGTCGACCTGCTGCACGAGGATCTGAGTCCCCGAAGCCCGGGCGCGCTCGGCGACGGCCGCGGCGGCCGCGGCCTCCTTGCGGTAGGTGACCATCACGTCGCACCCCGCCTGCGCGAGCCGCACCGCCACCGCCGCGCCGAGCCCGCGCGACGAACCCGTCACGACGGCTCGACGACCCGTGAGATCGAACGTGGCCGGACCGGTGGGCAGCATCTGCCGACCGTAGCCAAATAGCGTGCGTCTGTGCCGAAGTCCCCGCCGCCCCGACTCGAACCCGACGACCCGCGCCATGCCGAGCAGACGAACCGTGCCTTCTGGGACGGCGATGCCGACGACTACCAGGCGGCGCACGGGGCCGCGCTCACCGCCGCGGCCATGGCGTGGGGTCCCTTCCGGATCCCCGAGACCGAGTTGCAGATGCTCGGCGACGTCACCGGCTGCGACGTCCTCGAGTACGGATGTGGCGCGGCGCAGTGGTCGGTCGCGCTTGCCGCCGATCCGACCGTGCGCGTCACCGGACTCGACCTGTCGGCCCGCCAACTCGACCACGCTGCACGCAACCGGGACACCGCGGCGGTCGCCGTCGCGCTCGTGTGTGCATCTGCCACGGCGACGCCGTTCGCCGACTGTTCGTTCGATGTCGTGTTCTGCGACCACGGAGCGATGAGCTTCTGCGATCCGACTGCCACCGTCGCCGAGGTCGCCCGGCTGCTACGACCCGGCGGTCGTCTCGCGTTCTCGGTCTCGAGCCCGTTGCTCTGGTGGACGTACGACGCGCGTCGCGACCGGCAGACCGACCGGCTCCGCAACGCGGCATTCGGTCGGCGGAGTTGGCACGTCGAGGGCGGCACCGTCGACTACTGCGTACCGGTGGGCGAATGGCTCCGCCTGTTCGCCGTCCACGACCTCGTCGCGGTCGACCTCGTCGAGCCGCAGGTCGGCGCGGACGCGTTCACCACCTATGCCGGCTACATCGACCCCGAGCTCGCGACCCGCTGGCCGTTCGAGCAGATGTGGAAGGTCGTCAAGATCAGGCGGTGAGGGTGAACGACTCCACGAGCGTCTCGAATCCCGCGGCGCCCTCGGTGCCGGCAGCGAGCAGCACGTAGACGCGGTTCGCCACGAGCACGACGCGCGCCTTCCCCGACAGATCCTCCTCGACGAGTTCGACGTCGACGCCGGGGTAGCCCGACACCGGGACGAAATCGAGCTCCGCGATGCGTCGACCGTCGGTGGCCGCGTAGCCCTCCGAGATCTGCTGGAGGGTGGCGTCCACATCCGACGAGATGAGCTGGGGCGGGATGTCGAACCATGCGACGGCGACCGCCTGCTCGTCGATGATGCTCGCGGCGACCGCCACCGTGAATCCCATCCCGCTGATGGTGACCGACTGGTTGGTCCCCTGCGGTGTCGTCGGCAACCGGACCTGGAACCCGCCGTCGGTCGGCTGGTAGTCGACGCCGTCACCGTCGTGGACGTACGCCTGGAGGCCTTCGGGGATCACGCGAGCCGTGGCGTGCTGGAACGCGAACCAGCCCGAACCGAGGATCAGGATCGTCACGATCAGACCGACGATCGGCAGCGGCTTCTTGACCGCCGGGGCCTCGACGGAGTCCCACGATTCGCCGCGCGTCGGGACGCGCTCGAACTCACGGACGTCGTAGGGGCTCGCCGGCTCGAACGAAGCAGCGGGCCGGGGTGGCGGCGGGGTCGCGGGGCCTGGCGGGGTCACGAGCCCGGGCAGCGAGGGACGCGTCGTCGCCGCGACCGTCGCCTGGACGCCGGCCGTCACGAGCTCGCGGGGCTGCGCGACCGAGAGGTCGGTGTCGCAGCGCTTGCAGCGCTCCCAGGCCGGCGGCACCAGGTAAGCGCACCCGGGACATTGCCGCACGCCATTGTTTCGGCCGTCCCCTCCCCCCGCTTGACCCACCCTTCGTTGAGCGGAGCAGCGTGTGATGCGCGCCACTCCGCTCAACGGAACGTAACGAGCCGACGCGTTTGGCGATCGGTCGCCGGCCGCGTACCGTCGTCGCCTTCCCCTCCGTCGGCCTCCGCCGACCTCGGTACGGCCGTGCCTCGCGCGCACCGACCCTCGTCGCTCCGTCGCCGACCCCCGGGGAATCACCGTGAAGCTCGCTCCACGCGACCATCGCCTCGCGAACGCCCATCAGCTCGCGGCCGACCAGCACGGAGTCATCCGCCGGGGTCAAGCCCTGCAGATCGGCATCCCGAGGGCACAAGTCGACTGGCTCGTGCGAACCCGACGCTGGATCCCGGTGGCGCACGAGGTGTTCCGGGTCGCGGGCACGGCCGCGACCCTGCTGCAGCTTCGTTCGGCCGCCACGCTCGCGGCCGGGCCCGGCGCCGCGCTCAGCCACCTCACGTGCGCCGATCAACTGCGTCTCGAACGCGCGTCGCGGCGGGCCGAACTCGACGTCACAGTGCCGTACGGCCGATCCGCTCGCGGACGACGAGTCGACATCGCATCGGGCGAGCGCGCCTGGTCGACGGTCCGAATGCACCGGTCGCTCGTCATCGACCCCGTCGACCGTATGACGGTCGACGGGATCCCGTGCACGACCGCCGCCCGCACCCTCATCGACTGCGCCCCGCTCGTCACCGATGAGACCCTCGAGGTCATGTTCGAGAGCGCGCGCCGCATGGGCCTCGTCTCCACGGCGATCCTTGCCGAGCGCGTCATCGCGCTCGGCGGCAAGGGACGAGCGGGCTGCGGCGCGATTCGCGACCTCCTCGCCCGCCAGGAGGGTGTGGCGCCGGCGGAATCCACCCTCGAGGTGAAGCTCTGGCGGCTCATCCGCGACCGCGAGCCCGCGCGTCGCGACAGCCCGACCCGCCAACACGAAACGCTTCGTTCCGACGGCTCGATCGCCCGCATCGATGTTGCCTGGGCACCGCTGCGGCTCGGTGTCGAAGCCGAGGGCTGGGAGTGGCACTCGGGTCGAATCCAGTGGAAACGGGACCGACGTCGGACGGCGACACTCGAGGCCGCCGGGTGGCGACTGCTGTTCGTGACGTGGGACGACGTCGTGAAGCACCCCACCGAGACACTCGCCCGCATCGCGACTGCCTACGCCGAGCGCAGCGCGACCCACGGCACCCCGCTTCGTTGAGCGGTCGGGCGTGTGGAACACGCCGGACCGCTCAACGAAGGGTGGGTGGGGGCTGGTCAGCGGCGTTCGAAGGTGACGCCGGCGGCCTCGCGGTCCCAGGTCGAAGGGGTGACGCCCTCGTCGCGCAGCTGGTACTTGAGCACCCGACCGACCGGGTTGCGTGGCAGGTCGGCGCGGAACTCGATGTAGCGCGGGATCGCGAAGTACGGAACGCGCTCGGCCACCCAGCGGCACAGCGTCTCCTCGTCGAGCGCGGCATCGGGTTGGAGGATCGCGGTGACCTTGACGTCGTCCTCACCCATCGGGCTCGGAACCGCGTGCACGGCACAGTCCTTGATGGCAGGGTGCCCGAACAGTGCCTTTTCCATCTCGAAGCTCGAGATGTTCTCGCCGCGTCGCCGCATGGAGTCCTTCTTGCGGTCGACGAAGTACAAGAACCCGTCGTCGTCGAGGCGCGCCAGGTCGCCGGTGTGGAACCACAGGTTGCGCCATGCGGCGACCGTGTCGGCCGGCCGGTTCCAGTATCCGGCGAACATCACGTCGGCGACCCGCGGCCGCGCACAGATCTCACCCGGTGCGCCCGTCGGCACCGACAGGTCGTCGTCGTCGAGCAGGGCCACCTCGAACTCGACCTGGTTGAGCATCCCCGCCGCGCCCGGCTTGTTCTCGACACCGGGGGGAAGCGCGGCGAGCAGCGACGCCTCGGTGAGACCGAAACCGCCGCTGAAGGTCGCGCAACCGAAGCGTTCACGCCAGATCCGGTCGGTGTCGGGCGGCATCGGCGCCGCCGCGCAGACCCGCAAGCGATGCGCGTGCATGTCGGGATGGTCGTCCGCGTTGGCGATGAGAATCGCCAACGACCCGAGCATCGACAACATCGTCGCTCGCGTGCGCTTCACCTCGGGCCAGAACCCGCTCACCGAGAACTTGCGGGCGATCGAGGCCGATCCGCCGACGATGAGCGTGCCCACGACGCAGATCGAGATCGCGTTGAGATGGAAGAGCGGCAGCGGTGTCCAGACGACGTCGTCGGGCGTCCGCTGCCAGGCACGAGCGATCTGCTGCGACATCGCGACGACGTAGTTGTGCGAGAGCATGCAGCCCTTGCTCGGGCCGGTCGTGCCCGCGGTATAGATGAGGCACGCCAGGTCGCTCGGACGCACCGTGGCGTCGTCGACCGGCGGCCCGTCGATCGCGGCCAGGTCGGAGACGAGCAGGGTGTGGCGGAGGTCGGGCGTCGTGTCGGTGCCGCGCACTTCGGCGACCCGCTCGGCCCAGTCGTCGGCGACGACGACGACCGTCGCCGCACTGTCGGCGAGTTGGTGACGGAGGAACTCGCCCTTGTACGCGGTGTTGATCGGCACCGCGATGGCACCGAGTCGCACGGTCGCGAAGAAGAGCACGACCTGTTCGGGTGAGTTCTCGATGAGGCTCGCCACGCGGTCGCCGCGCCCGACACCGAGCGCCGCGAGCCCCCGCGCGTAACGCCGCGAGACGTCGTCGACGCGTCGGGCGGTCCATCGGTCGTCGTGGAAGTCGAGATAGTCGCCGTCGGGGTCGGCATCGAGACGCGCGGTCAGCGCCGCGAGGATCGTGGTGCGCAGCGGCGTGTCGGTCACGAGCCCGACGTTAGCGAGGCGGCCGCGAGGTCATAGTGGTGCTCGGCCGAACCGAACTGCGTGTCGAGCACCCATGCCCGCTTCAGGTAGAGGTGGACGTCGACCTCCCACGTGAAGCCCATCCCCCCGTGCACCTGCGTGGCGTCCTTGCCGTTCCTGATCGCGGCTTCGCCCGCGAGCGCCTTGGCGACGCTCACGCTGCGCGCCAGGCCCGGCAGTTCGTCGGCGTCGAGGTGTGCGCCCGCGGAGTACACCGCAGCGCGCGCAACCTCACTGCGCACCGCCATGTCGGCCAACAAGTGCTTGATCGCCTGAAAGCCGCCGATCGGTCGGTCGAACTGCCGCCGTTCGGCCGCGTAGGTCACCGAGGTGTCGACCAGTCGTTGCGACATGCCGAGGCAGAACGCCGCGGTGAGTACCGCGCCGCGTCGCTGCCAGGCGTCGACGTCGGCACCAGGGAGCGCGCCCGTCTCGATCACCGCGGCGGAGCGCCAGACCGGTGTCAGCGGGTCGAGTGGCCAGTCGAGCGGGGTCGCGTCGAGTTGCGCGAGATCGACCTCGCGCACGGCGCCGTCCAACACCACGAGTCGGTCGAGCAGGTCGAGGTGCTCGATCACCGGCGCCGCCCCCGCATCGATCGCCGCGGTGATCCGCCCGTCGGCTGCGAGGAACGAGGCGACGAGCGGACCCGGGATGCAGAACTCGCCGAGCTGTTCGAACACGACGACCGCGTCGGCCCAGGCGAAACCGTCGGCGATGAGCGAGAACACACCGGCGTCGGCGAGTTCGGCGAACATCGCCCGGTCGAATCCATGACGGATCCGGTCGGGTCCGAAGCGACCGTCGAGGAGCGCGCGGATGCCGTCGCGGAGCGCGAGCTGATCGTCGGTCAGGTCGAGGAACACGCGTTCACCTCGGTTCGCGCGGGAGTCCGAGTACGCGCTCGGAGATGATGTTGCGCTGGATCTGGCTGGCACCCGCCGCGATCGGCAGCGCGAGCGTGCGCAGGCGCTCCTCGACCAGCTCGTTGCCTTCGATGCTGAGCGCGTCGCGTTCGAGCACGCGGAGGCACAGCTCGCCGAACCGCTGCCGCGCCTCGCTGTACGCGAGCTTGATCATCATGGCGCCGCGGCCGGGGACGCCACGCGATGCCTGGCTCACGTTGCGTTTGGTCAGCGCCCAGAGCCCCTCGAAGTCGGCGAGACTGCGCCCGAGTTCGCGACGCGCGACGGGATCGTGCACGAGCGGTGCGAGGTCTTCGCAGAGCCGCAACGAGTCGATGAGTTCCGACACGAACGCGGTGCCGCGCTCGTACTTCAGCGTCACGTTGGTGACCCGCCACCCGTCGTTCTCGGCGCCGACCCGGTTCGCGACGGGGACGCGCACATCGGTGAGGAACACCTCACAGAACTCCGAGCTGCCGAGGACGGTCTTGATCGGCCGGATCTCGATACCCGGCAGGTCCATCGGCAGGACGAGCCAGGAGATGCCGCGGTTCTTCGGCGCGTCGGGATCGGTACGCACGAGGAACTCGCCGACATCCGCGATGTGGCCGAAGCTGCACCAGATCTTCTGTCCGTTGAGCACGGAGTCGTCGCCGTCGCGCTCGGCACGGGTCCGCAAACTCGCGAGATCGCTCCCCGCGTTCGGCTCCGAGAACCCTTGGCACCAGACCTCGTCACCGGCGAGGATCTTCGGCAGGTGCGCGGCCTTCTGCTCGTCGCTGCCCTCTTCGACCAGCGTCGGACCGGCGTGCAGCGTCCCCACGAAGTTCACGCCGACGTAGGGCGCCTTCGCCTTGGTCGTCTCCTCGAAGAAGATCAGTTGTTCGGTGGGCGACGCGTCGGCACCGCCGTACGCCTTCGGCCAATTCAGCCCGGCGTAACCGCCCTCGAACAGTCGCTTCTGCCAGTCGGTGTCGTACCGACGCCGAGCCGACCAATCCTCGCGGGCGGGCAGCGCCGGGAGCTTGGGCAGTTCGGCCGCGAGCCAGTCGGCGAGCCGGGCGCGGAAGGCCTCGTCGGACTCCGAGTAGCGCAGCTCCATGGGCCGGGGAGGCTACCGAGGCCGACGTGGCGGCGTCCGCATCGGGATCGCCGTCGTCGCTCAGCGCTCGTCGCCGCAGGTCGCGACCGCGACGGAGGGGTCGAACAGGAACTCGAAGATCGCCTCGTCGATGCACTCGTCACCCGAGAACAGGGCCGAGTGCTGCGCGCTGTCGCTGAGCAGGAGCGGCACGCCGAGTTGGTCGGCCAACGACCGCGCCCACTCGACGGGAGTCGCGGGGTCACCGGTCGTGCCGGTGACCAGGATCGGTGTCGCCGGGGGCACGACGAGCGCGTGGGGCGCCGCGTCGGGGTCGGCCGGGACGGGCCAGTAGGTGCACGGCAGGCCGAGCCACAACCCGGCGACGCCGAGGCGTGGAGCGACCTCGGCAACGCGGTCGGCCGTCGCGACCATCGCGTCGAAACTCAGCTGCGGCGTGTCGACGCACGCGGTCGCGAAGAACGCTTCGAGCGAGCCGTCGTAACGGTCGTCGCCGACGCGGCCGGTGTAGAGATCCGCGAAGCGCAACAAGTCGGATCCATCGCCCGTCGCGGCTTCGGCGAGTGCTTCTGCCAGCAGTTCGTATGCGGCGTCACCCGAATACAACGCGACCGCGATCCCCAGGTCGGCCTCACCCGGACCGAGCCCGCGCTCGGCCCCGTCGGCGACGGCGTACAGCGATTCGGCGTCGATCGCCCGCATCAGCTTGTCGAACGCACCCGCGGTGTCGCCGCCCGAATGGAACGCGCAGCCGTCGTCGGCCGAACATGCATCGAGGAACGCCTGGAGCGCGCGGTCGAAGCCGATCCCCTGCTGTTCGATCGCCTCCTCGGGCGACACCGACGGATCGACCGGACCGTCGAGCACGAACGACCGCACGCGATCCGGATGCGTCTCCGCGTAGCGACCACCGATGTAGGTGCCGTACGAGAACCCGAGGTAGCCGAGTTGCTCGTCGCCGAGTGCCCGGCGGATCCACTCCATGTCTTCGACGGTCTGACTCGTCGAGAGGTACGGCAGGAGATCGGCGTCGTCGCTCGCCGCGCACGAATCCGCGAGTCCGCGCGACGCCGCGACCAGCGCATCGATCTCGTCGGCGTCGTCGGGAGACCGATCCGCTGCGACGAACGCGTCGAGGCCCGTCTCGCAATCGACACCGGCGCTCCGGCCGACGCCGCGAGGGTCCCACCCGATCAGGTCGAAACGGTCGCGCAGCCGCGACGGAAGTTGGTCGGCGAGCGCGTCGGGGAGATCGAGCGCGGGGGCACCGGGACCACCCGGGTTGAACAGGATGGCGCCGATCCGATCGTCGGGTTCGCGCGCCGGGAGGCGACGGACCGCGAGCGTGACGGTCGGCGCGCCGGCCGCGGTGGCGTCGGCAGCGAAATGGTCGAGCGGCACGAACAGCG
>SXJQ01000088.1 GCA_005779345.1 Actinomycetota bacterium | reverse complement strand
GTCGACGGTTGCCTCGACATGTTCAGCGACGACGAGATCGACCTGCTCGCGCGGATGTTGGCCACCGGAAAGCGCCCGCTGAACTGGAACGTGCTCACGGTCGACTCTTCCGTCCCCGAGCGCATCCCCCGCCAACTCGAAGCGTCGTCACGCGCGCGCGAGATCGGCGGGAGGGTCGTCGCGTTGACGATGCCGGTGCAGGTACCGATGAACATGAGCTTCGGCACCTACTGCGCGCTGTTCATGATCCCCGGGTGGAGCGACATCATGAGCCTCCCGCCCGCGCAACGTCAGGAGCGCCTCGCCGATCCCGAGGTGCGCGCCACGCTCGATGCGCACGCCAAGTCGCCCGCCGCGGGTGTGTTCCGACGGCTCGGCGATTGGCACAACTACGTGCTCGGCGACGTCTACGCCGACGCGAACGCCGGCCTCAAGGGCCGCAGGGTCGGCGACATCGCGACCGAGCGCGGCACGAGCGCGTTCGACACGTTGCTCGACATCGTGATCGCCGACGACCTGCGCACGATTCTGTGGCCGATCCCGCCCGACGGCAACGCCGAGAGCTGGGCGTTGCGCGCGTCGTTGTGGGCCGACGACCGGGCGATGCTCGGCGGCAGCGACGCGGGCGCGCACCTCGATCGGATGTGCGGCGCGCCGTACACGACGCGGTTCGTCGGCGACTGCCTGCGCGGCCGCAAGCTGGTGCCCGTCGAGCGCGCGGTGCAGATGCTCAGCGACGAACCGGCCCGCCTGTTCGGGCTGCGCGATCGCGGTCGTGTTGCCGAAGGGTGGATCGCCGACCTCTGCATTCTCGACCCCGAGTCGGTCGGCGCGGAGCACGCGACGCTCGTCGCCGACCTCCCCGGCGGCACCGCCCGCCTGACCGCGGGTGCGCTCGGCGTGCGGCACGTGTTCGTCAACGGGGTCGAGACCGTGCGAGACAACGAGTCGACCGGCGCGCTACCCGGCACCGTGTTGCGCAGCGGCCGCGACACCGAGACCGTCCTGCCCTGAACCGCGCAGCGACCGCACCACACGGCCACGCAGGCCGCGCGGCCGGGGCGCACGCCCTAACGTCACCCGCCGTGCACCCCGTGATCGCGGTCGACATCGGCGGGACGAAGCTGGCCGTGGCGACGGTCGCCCCCGACGGCACGGTCGTCGAGCGCGTCGACGCGCCGACCGCAGCCCACGGCTCGGCCGAGGATCTGTGGACCACCCTCACCGGTCTCATCGATTCGCTGCGCCACTCCACCGACGCGACGGCGCTCGGCTGCGGCTGCGGTGGCCCGATGACCGCCGGCGGCGAGTCGGTGAGCCCGCTCAACATCACCGCGTGGCGCGACTTCCCGCTGCGAGCCCGCCTCGCCGAGCGCACCGGACTCCCCGTGTTCGTCGACAACGACGCCAAGGCCCTCGCGCTCGGCGAAGGCACCTTCGGCGCCGCGCGCGGCGTCGCCAACTACATCGGCATGGTCGTGAGCACCGGGATCGGCGGCGGCATCGTGATCGACGGTCGGATGCTCGACGGCACGGCCGGCAACGCCGGGCACATCGGACACACGATCGTGGAGCCCGACGGTCGCGAGTGCGCGTGCGGCGCACGCGGCTGTGTCGAGGCCGAGGTGAGTGGAACTGCGATCGCGGCCATCACCGGGCGGCCGCCGGCCGAAGCGGCGCCGGAGATCCGCGCGCGCGCCGGCGTGCTCGTCGGGCGCGCGATCGCGAGCGTCGCGACGTTGCTCGACCTGCAACTCGCGGTCGTCTCCGGCTCGGTCGCGCTCGGGTACGGCGACGAGTTCTTCGCTGCCGCGCAGACCGAGATCGACGCGAGGTGCCGCATCGCATTCGCGCGCGGCACGCGCGTCATCCCCGGCGCACTCGGCAGCGACGGCCCCGTCGTCGGGGCCGCCTGCCTCGCGCTGCGTCGACGTCAGGCCTGGTAGGTGAAGACGCCACCGTCGATCACGACGGCACCCGCCTGGTTGACCGTCTGGTAGACGGCCTTGCCCGGCGACTCGATCCACATCCGCACGGTGAGCACGTCCCCCGGGAGCACGGGCTTGCTGAACCGGTTGTCCATGCTCTGGAACCGCGCGACGTCGGAGCCGCACAACGTGTGCAGCAACGCCCGGCCCGTGAAGCCGTACGTGCAGAGCCCGTGGAGGATCGGACGGTCGACACCCATGAACTGCAGCGCCGGGTGCTTCGGGTCGCTGTGCAACGGGTTGCGGTCGCCCGAGAGCCGGTAGAGCAGTGCCTGGTCGGTGCGGGTCGCGTACGCCGTCTCGTGGTCGGGCGCGCGATCGGGCATCTGCGGCGGGTCGCTCACCTCGTCGCCGGCCGTGCCACAACCGCCGGCCTCGCGGATGTACGCCGCGAAGCGCGTCGTGAACGCGGGCTTGCCGGTGTCGACGTACGTCGACACGTTCTCGAGCCGCACGATCGCCGCCTTGCCCTTGTCGTAGATGCCGACGAGGCGCTGCACCGTGTCGACCGCGCCGTCGGCGGGGATCGGCCCGAACACCGTCACGCCCTGTTCGGCGTGGAGGAGCTTGGTGAAATCGAACGTGCCCCAACTCGGCGCGTTGGCACCACCGCCCATGGCAACGACCACCGGGATCGTGGGGAGCACGCGCTGTTCCACGCCCGCGAACGACGAGTTCTCGGTGGTGAACTCGAG
The DNA here is from genome assembly GCA_005779345.1 of Actinomycetota bacterium. Classification (GTDB taxonomy): domain Bacteria; phylum Actinomycetota; class Acidimicrobiia; order IMCC26256; family PALSA-610; genus SXJQ01. The sequence continues at coordinate 545 of SXJQ01000088.1, read as the reverse complement.
CTCGAAGCCGGTCGGGTCGGTCTGGCCCGCACCGACGCCGAGCGCGTAGAGCAGCGCGGTCTTGGAGTCCCAGGCGCTGCGGCCCGGTTCGCTCTTCTGGCCGACGTGGTCGAGGATCAGCGGCATCGCAGGATCTCCTTGTTGCTCGGTGACTCGGGGAAGGGTTACTCGAACATCCCGGCGGCGGGCCGGGCGTTCTTGACGAGTTCGGGGACGATCGTGCCGAGGGTGTTCGGGTCCCACCGCAGGCCGTGGTTCTCGGCCGTCGGACCGCGGTGCCAGCCCTCGGCCACACCGATGCGGTCGCCGGCGACGAGGAACACCTGGCCGTTCACGTCCTTGCTCTCGGGCGAACCGAGCCACACGACGAGCGGGGAGATGTTGGCCGGGTCGAGCGCGTCGAACTTGGTGTCGTCGGAGGGCTTGCCCATGCCGAGGTTCTCCGTCATGCGCGTGCGCGCGACCGGCGCGATCGCGTTGACGCACACGCCATAGCGCCCGAGCTCCATCCCTGCGATCACCGAGAACGACGCGATGCCCGCCTT
>SXJQ01000087.1 GCA_005779345.1 Actinomycetota bacterium | reverse complement strand
GTGCTCGGCACGCCCGCCTGGCGCTCGCGGATGGCGACGGGCACCTCGACCACCGTGAAACCGGCGTTGCACGCCTGGAGCAACGCCTCGGTCGAGTCCATGAACTCGACGGGGTAGGTCGCCGCGAACTGGTCGAGCATCGGGGCGCTGAACGCGCGGAACCCCGACGACGTGTCGGAGAAGCGCTGGTGGGTGAGCGCGTTGATGGAGAGGCGCAGCACGTGCATCGCCGAGCGTCGCAACGGCCCGACCCGATACTCGACCGTGCCACCCTCGCCGAAGCGGGTGCCGATCACCAGATCCGCGCCGGCGTCGAGCGAGTCGAGCAGGGCGCCGATCGCGTTCGGGTCGTGTTGGCCGTCGGCATCGAACTGCACCGCACGCCGGTAGCCGTGGCGCACCGCGTAGCGGAATCCGGTTTGGAGCGCGCCGCCGATCCCGAGGTTGAACGGCAACTCCACCACCGCGACGCTCGCCGTCCGGGCGACGGCCGCCGTCGCGTCGCGGGAACCGTCGGAGACGACGAGGACGTCGAGGTCGGGGCGCACGCCGTGGAGTTCGGCGAGTGTCGCGGGCAGCGCCGCCTCCTCGTTGTACGCGGGGATCACGACGAGCGTGTCGGACCTCGTCGTCGGCGCCGCCATGAGGTCAGGGTATCGCCCCTCGTCGCCGGTAGATTGCTCCGTCGTGACGGCGACCGCTCCGAACGATCCGGCCGCGGCGCCCTCCGACCGCCTCGGCGCGCTCGACGGACTGCGCGCCCTCGCCGCCCTGGCCGTGCTCGTGACCCACGTCGGCGACGCGAGCGGCGCGGTCCGCAGCGAGATCGACGTCGTCGGGATCTTCACGTTCCCGCTCGGGCTCGCCGTCCAGCAGCTCAACATGGGCGTGGCCGTGTTCTTCGTCGTCTCCGCGTTCCTCGTGTACCGGCCGTTCGTCGCCGCGCACGTCGGCGCCGCCCGACCGCCCGACGCGTTGCGCTTCTTCTCCAAACGGTTCTGGCGCATCTACCCGGCCTACTGGGTCGCGCTGTCGCTCATCGTGGCGTTCTCCGCGGCGAAGAGCCTCCCGAGCGCCGACGTCGGGATCCGCAACTACCTGCTGTTCCAGGGCTACGTGCCCTCGCTCGATGCGAATGCCAACTACGGACTGCGTCACGCCTGGACACTCGTCGTCGAGATCAGCTTCTACCTGTTCGTCCCGCTCTGGGCCTGGGCGCTGCGGCTCCTGACGCGCGCGCTCGGGGGTGCTCGGGTCCGCGCGACCACGCGCTTGCGCGTCGAGATCGTCGGCGCGCTCGCGCTCGTCGTGATCGGGCCGCTGTTCGTCTGGTACGGCCGCCATCACGCGCTCGCGGTGCCGCTCCGGGTGCTCCCCCACTACCTCGGCCAGTTCGGATTCGGGATGCTCCTCGCGGCGATCGACGTCGGCGCGCGTCGCCGTACCGTCGTGCATCCGCTCTACGCGTTCGTCGCGCGACGGCCCTGGATCCCCTGGCTCGGCGGCGCGCTCACGTTCTTCGTGTTCGTCCAAGGGATCGGCATCGACCCGCTCGCGCCGTTCTCGATCACGGCCCGTCAACAGGTCGCCGAACGGTTCGCTGGTGGGCTCATCGCGGTCTTGTTCGTGATCCCCGCGGTGATCCGGCCGAGTGTGCTCGACACCAGCGCAACCGCGTCCGACGGCGGAGCGATCCGGCGCCTGCTCGCCTGGCGGCCACTCGCGTTCATCGGGCTCGTGTCGTACGGCTTCTACCTCTGGCACTACGCGTTCGTCGACTGGCTGTCGCAGCATTGGTTCACCGGCGGCGAGAGCCTCACGTTCGTGAAGATCTTCGTGCTCAGCGCGATCGGCGCGACGCTGCTCGGCGCGGCGAGCTGGTGGCTGCTCGAACGACCGTCGATCGCGATCAGCCGCCGCGGCTTTCGGCCACCGTTCTTCGTGGGCCTCACCCTGATCACGGTCGCGGCCTTCGCCTGGCGACTCTTCTACGTGGTGATCAGCCGGGGCCGCGTACCGCTGAACGGCGACGCGTACTACTACCACACCCAAGCGAACGACATCGCCGATGGTCTCTGGTTCGTCGACCCCGGCAAGTACCACATCTTCGGGCGCATCACGCCGAGCGCGGGCCACCCGCCGAACTACCTCCTCTACCTCGCTGGTGTCTCCAAGTTCATCGGTCGGAGCGAACTCACGCACCGCATCGCGTCGACACTGCTCGGTGCCGGCGCGGTGTTCCTGCTCGGCCTGCTCGCGCGTCGGATCTTCGACGACGAGCGCGCCGGTTGGCTCGCCGCCGCGTTCGCAGGTGCGTACGCGCACCTCTGGATCAACGACGAGATGTTGATGTCGGAGGGCATGTACCAACTGTGGACGGCCGTGGCCCTGCTCGCGACCTACCGCTTCTGGCGCGACCCGCGGTTCGCGACCGCGGTGGGGATGGGCGCGGGCGTTGCGATGGCCGCGTTGAGCCGAGCCGAGGCAATGGCCCTGTTCCCGCTCCTCGTCGTGCCGCTCGCGCTCTTGTTGCGAAGCCATCCGGTCCGCGAGCGGGTCCGATTCGCGGCGGTCGCCTGCGTGGTCGGCGGCCTGGTCCTCGCCCCCTGGTTCGCGTTCAACCTCACCCGGTTCGAGCACCCCGTGCTCATGTCGAACGGCATCGGCAGCGTGCTGATGGTGGCGAACTGCGACATCACCTACGGCAACGGCGGCGCGGGCGACACCTACCTCGGCTACTGGAGCGTCGGTTGCGCCGAAGGCTTCGGCCCGCTCCAAGCGGGCGACGAGTCCGAGAAGGAAATCGAGTGGCGAGCGCGGGGTCTCGACTACATCGGCGACCACCCGGGCCAGCAACCGCGCATGGCCGCGCTCCGAGTCGCGCGCATGTGGGACCTCTGGTTCGTCCGCCAGAACATCCATCCGTTCAACGCCGCGCTCGAGGGGCGCGGCGACTGGCAGTCGTACCTCGCGACCGTGCAGTACTTCGCGATGTTGCCGTTCGCGATCGTGGGGCTGTTCTTGCTCCGGCGTCGCAAGGTCCCGATCCTGCCGTTCCTCGCGGTCGCGGCCGCCATCACGATCACCGCCGCGACCACATTCGGCATCACGCGATACCGAGCACCCGTCGACGCGCTGATCACGGTGCTCGCGGCCGGTGCGGTGATCAGCCTGATCGATCGGCTACGAGGTCACCCTCCGGCACCTGCCGAGATCGGCGCCTCGACCACCACCGATCGATCGCCAGCAACGTCGTGACCCACAGGATCGCCCGGAGCTGAGCGTTCGGTGCGATCGCATGCCGCCCGACCTCGGCGGCGTCGCCGTGGTAGTTCGCCACCGCATGGAGCAGGCCGACCGCGAAGCCGACGCCGAGCGCGAGCCGCAGCCGGCCGTCGCGACGCAGCGGCGTCGCGGGAAGGCCGCTCAGCGCCAGGACCACGAGGAGCGCCCACACCTCGACCAATCCGAGCCAACGCCAGAACGCGGCCGCCCCGAACCAGCCGTAGATCGCGCCGGGGGTCGACCCCGTGTAGGCACCGTAGGAACGCCGGGTCTCGGGCGCGAGATTCGAGTCGGATCCCGGGAGGAAGATCTGTTCGTCGGCGAGGACCGGTCGCCACAACGTGTAACGGGGATGCGTCACGAGGAACCACAGGTAGCTCGTGCGCCCCTCGGAGTAGATCCACTCGCGGAACTCGTCGAACTGCGGCTCCTTGAACTCGCCGATGTCGAGTTCGTAGACGTCGGTGTACTTCTTCACCACCGCGGCGTCGGGCATGCCCCGGGCAACGAACCAGTCGTACGACCCCTCGTCGCGCACGACCCGGATCACGATCGTGTCCATCAACGGATACAGCCACCGCGGCGGGCAGTCGTCGCTCGTGGGCGGAACGTCGCAGTCGTCGCCCGCGTAGGGCACCGACCCGATGTTCGCGAGCGACGACACGCCCAACGCGACGACGGTGCAGACCACGGCGGAGGCGAGCGCGAAGCGGCGCCACGCGGGGAACCGCACCGCGGCGACGACACCGGCGGGCAGCACGAGCAGCGCGATCGCCGTGTTCGAGTCGCGCAACAGCGCGCCGAGCACCACGAGCCCGACGAGCACCGTCCAGCGCCGGAGCGTCGGTTGCTCGGCCACCGACACGAGCGCGGCGAGGAACGCCACGGCATGCGCGATCGACAACGTCTCGGTCGAGATCGACGCCGTCCACAACAACAGTTCCGGCGAGAGCGCGAGCGCGAAGAGGATCGCGGCGATCAGGATGCGCATCGTCGGCCGTGCCGCGAACCGCGCCGACACCCGCGCGAGCCAGATCCACGCGGCGCCGTACAGCGCGGTCTGCACGAGTACGACGGCGACGAGATTGCGAACGAGCACCTGGAGCAGCAGCGGGTAGATCATCGGCGCACCGAAGAAGCCCCGCTCCCACCACACGTGATGCGAGGCCCGATAGTAGCCGGCCGAATCCGTGCCGAACATGACGTGGCCCGGCACGTAGTCGGGCCAGGCAGGGCTGCCGCGCAGCGGCGACGCGCCGAACACGATCACGCCCGCGTACGCGAAGAGCGCGACCAGGAACGCACCGGTCACCACGCGCACCGCGAGCCGTTCACGAGGCGACGGCCCCGAGGAACCGGGGCTACCGGGCGCCGCGAGTGCCCCGCGGCCCGGCTCGGCCGCATCGTCGACGGCCACGGTGCTCACCGGGCGGACACTAGTTTTCGCCACCGTGCCCGCGGGTCGCGTCGTGACATGGTCAACATCGCCGGTCGGTACGTTCACACTGCTCGCGACGTTGCTGGGCCTCGGTTTCGCGATCGCCGTCCCCCAACTCGGCGGCGCCGACGAGCCGGTGCACGTCCTTCGCGCCTGGCAGGTGTCGGGCGGCGACTGGATCAACGAGCGCACGGGGTCGGTCGAACTGTGCGGCGGCGGCACCGATCGCGGCCCGACGGTGGTCGGGACCTTCCCCGCCGACCTGCTCGACGACACGCGCGAGATCTACGCGCGCGGCCTGCTCGACGCGAGCCGCACGGGCCTCGGACCTGGGGGCGCCGCCGACGCCTGGCGGACGATCGACGACCCTGCCCCGGGCGGTCCGGCCTGCAACCTCGGGATCTCGACCGGCGCGGTGTACTCACCGATTCCCTATGCGGGCTCGGCCATCGGGGTCGGGCTCGCACGCATCGTCGGCCTCTCGACCTTCGCTGCGCTCCTCCTCGCTCGCCTCGGTGCTCTGATCGCGTACGTGCTCGTGGTGCGGCGCGCAGTCCGCCGGGCCGGGAGCGCGGCGTGGGTGGTCGCGGTGCTCGGCCTCGCCCCGGTCGCGGTCGCGCAGTCGGCGATGATCACCGCCGACTCGCTCACGATCGCGCTCGCGTTGCTCGCGGTGGTGCTCGCGCGGCACGCAGCCGACCCCGAGACTCCCCTCGATCGGCACCTGTTGATCGAGATCGCGATCGTCGCAGCCGCGCTGGGCCTCGCGAAGCCGCCCTACGTGCTGCTGCTCGTCATGTTCGTCCCCGTGGTCCTGCGCCGTCGCGCGGCGGGCGGAGTCGCGCTCGCGGCCGTGCTCGTGCCCGCCGCGATCCTCTTCGCGGCGTGGAGCGGCTACGCCCAGTCGATCTACGTGCCGCTCGAGAACCCGTACGACCCGACCGCCGTCACCAACGACGGGTACGCCTACCACGACGTCGACCCCGACGCCCCGCTCCGATTCGTGCGCGCGCACCCGCTCGATTTCGTGGCCGCGATGGGTCGGACGGTCGCGCGCGACGGGGTCGAGATCCCGCGCGATGCCGTCGCGCAACTGCCGTGGCGACCGTTCGCGTCGGCCGGCGCGGTCGCGGTCGTGCTGCTCGTCGGGGCCGCGTTGGTGCTCGTCGTCGCGCCCGATCGACGACGCCGTGCACGATCGCCCGGCGGTGTCGCTCGCTCCGATGCGTTCGTGACGTGGGGTGTGGTCGTCGCAACCACCGGCGCGGTGTTCCTGCTCGCCTACACGGGGTGGAACGCTGTGGGAGCCCCGCGCATCGACGAGTTCCAGGGCCGCTACCTCTTCCCCGTCGTCGGGCTCGCAGCGCTTGCGTCGACACACCGGAGCACCGATGTCGGAAGTGTCCCGTCGACACGATCCGCGACGACCGGCCTGGCGATCGCGACGGTGTCGGCGCTCGCCGCGTTCGCGGCCCTCCGCATCGGCCTCTACTGGTACTGAGTCACAGCGATTGCCGGAACAGGCGCGCCCGCAGGCGGGTCCCGAGTTGTTGGGCGGGCTGCTCGACGAGGCGGAAGCTGGCCGTGCCGCACAGCGCGGCGAGCGCGAAGGCAATGACACCGATGATCGCGAACTTCGTCTCGAGGTTGTGGATCTCGATCCACTCGAACGTCGCCTTCTTGAGCCAGAAATCGTGCCAGAGATAGAGCCCGTACGAGGTCAGGCCGAGATAGGCGATCGGCTTCACCTCGAGGAACCGCCGGTACCAGCCGCGGTCGTTGCCGCCGAGCACGATCGGCACCACGAGCAGCGCCGCCGAAGCGAGGAGCAACAAGTTGCGGACGAATACCTGCCAGTCGGGTTCGAGCTCGATGAACCGGTCGACGTCGAGGAACACCGGGACGGCCATGAAGCAAGCGAACGCGCCGACTGCACTCCAACTCCCCCGCCGCGCGATCTGCTCGACGCGATCGACGACCGGGTGCGCCTCACCGCTCAACTCCCGGAACGCGCTGACCGCGGCCAACGCCATGCCCGTGGCGAAGACATCGAGTGTCCCGGGGAACCAGTGCTCGGCCACGTGGGGCACGACATCGGCGAAGTAGACGAACGCCCGCCATGCCATCGCGAACCCGAACGCCCCCGCGGCGAGCCACAGCTCCGCGGCAAGTCGCTCCGCGGCGGTGGTCGCGCGTGCCGCGAACCGCCGGAGCGCGACCGCGGCAGCGATCATGAAGAAGTAGAAGATCAACTCGGCGGCGAGTGTCCACGTCGGCACGAGCACGTCGATCGCGGTGAACCCCCACTCGGTGTACACATGAGTGAGGGTGAACAGCCGGGCGAGGTGGCCGGCCCCACCGGAGTCGACGCCGAGGAACACGAGCATCACGGCGAGCGTCGCCCAGTATGCCGGGAAGATCCGGAACATCCGCCGCCACACGAACAGCCCGAGGTCGGGCACCGGTGCGCCGCGGAGATGCGCGAGCGCGAACGGGCGATACAGCAAGAACGCCGAGACGATGAAGAAGATCGCGACCGAGAACTCGAGGTGACCGAGCGGTGCCGCCCAGTCGCGCCCGAGCGTGACCCCGGTGATGAAGCCGAGGTGGGCGAAGAACACGGCGGTCATGCCGATGGTGCGCAACCCCTCGAACCCCGCGTAGTGCGGACGAACCGATGAGGGGGCCGGGGTCGCGACGCTCATGCCACCGGTTCCATCGGCGGGCGCGCCACGATCTTGCGGTGGACGGCCCGCATCAGCGGGCGTTCGACCACGAACCAACTGACCGATGCCGCCAGCAGCGTGAGCGCCAGGGTCGCCGCGAGCACGGTGACGAAGTCGGCGGCGAACAACGGGCGCGCCTGCCAACCGACGGCCTTCTTCGCCCATGCCTGGTGCCACAGGTAGATGCCGTACGACACGACGCCGCAATAGGCGAGCGGACGCCACGCGAGCAGCCGCCGAATCGGATCGCGGCCGGCCGTCGCGAAGACCGCGGGGAGCAACAGCCCGAGCGCGACCAGCCCGAAGGTCGCCTGCTTCACGTGTCCCTGCCAACCGTCGGGGCGAACCGCGATACCGAGCGGGAGATCGAACGCGTTGCACAGCACGACGAACGCGCCGATCGAGCCGAGCCACGACCACGACCCGATCGTTGCGAGCCGCGCGGTGACCCGTTGCGAGACGACACCGGCCTGCGCGCCCGCGCTCACCACGGCGACACCCATACCGAGCGCGAACAGGTCGAGGTTCGCCGGCAGCCAGTAGACGCCGAGGAACGCCAGGTCGTCGCCCGCGCCCCAGTAGCAGTACGCGCGAAACGCGACCGCGAACAGATACATGGCCGCCAGCGCGCCGAGCTGGAGGTGCACGCGCGTGACGCCGGACCGGCCCGCACCGAGGCGGCGCACGAGCGCCGCCCACACCGGGAGGAACAGGTAGAACGTCACCTCGACGGCCAGCGTCCACGCCTGCGACATCCCGCCTGCCGCCCAGTCGCGGAAGTACACGTGCACGAGCCCGAAGTAGCTGAGGTACTGGGGCAGGCCGTCGGCGACGGGCGCCTGGAACCCGACGAAAACCAGGATGCCGGCGAGCGCGAACCAGTAGGCGGGGTAGATCCGCACGGCCCGACGCACGAGGAACCGACCGAGCGGCGGCTCCGGTTCGTCGCCGAGGGCGCGCGTGACGAACGGCCGGTAGAGCAAGAAGCCCGAGATGAGGAAGAAGATCGCGACGCCGACGTCGAACTCGGTGAGATAGGACGCCCAGAAGCCGTTGTTCTGCCTCCCGGTGGGTAGGGCGACGTGGTGCAGCACGACCGTGAGCGCGGCGATCGCGCGGAGACCATCGAACAGGTCGAAGTTCGTCGCCGCGGTGCGCGTCCCGGCGATGACGGCGGGCACGATGCTCGATGCTTCTCGCGCCCGCGCTCGCAGCGCGGCGAAGCGACCGGCGTCGAGGTCGAGCGCGGGCCGCTCGACGACGTGGTAGCTGATCGATCCCGCGACGAGACTCAGCGCGAAGGCCGCGCTCGCGACGATCCAGAAGTCGGCGTGCGGGTAGGGCAGCAACGTGCCGCCCGACCAGCCCGCCGTCTCGACGATGAAGTGGTCGTGCCAGAGGTAGAAGCCGTACGACACGAGCCCGAAGTACGCGACCGGCCGCAACCGCACGAACCAGAGATACGCGCTGCGCGCCGGCGAGCGCAACGCGATCGGGGCCAGGAGCAGCGTGGCACACAGCAGGTAGAACGCGTGGGCGAGGTGGCCGTCGAGCGAGGTCTCGTTCGTGAGCACCAGCCCGCGACTCACGTTGGTGAAGAGCGGCACGCCGAGGTACGCGAGCCCGGCGAGGCCGACGACGACATCGGGGCCTCGCCGAACGAGCGTCGCGAGCCGCGGCGTGTTGCCGGTGACGCGCACGTAGGCGACGATCGACGCGAACCCGAGGCCGACCGCGAAGATGTCGAGCTGGCCCGGCAGCCAGAACTCCGCGACGGCCGGGAGCCCGATCTCGGCGTCGACGAGCGCCCGGAAGGCGAACGCAATCACCACGAGGACGCCGACGAGCATCAGTTCGAGCGACAAACGGCCTGCCGCGTCGCGGTCGCGACCGATGCGGCGCACCGCCGCGGCCCAGCCGAGGAGAAACGCATAGAACGCGAGTTCGGTCGCAAGTGTCCACGTGGGGACGAGCACCGACACCGAGAAGAACCCATCGTCGCTGTAGATGTGGGTCAGGGTCGCGAGCCGTACGACGTCGCCGAACCCGTCGACGTCGACCCCGAAGACCACGAACAACAGGACGAGCGTCAGCCAGTACGCGGGGAACACCCGCACCGCGCGGCGCCGCAGGAACCGGCGGGCGCTCGGCGCACGGGCGCCCGCCTGGTTCGCCTCGGCGAACGGCAGGCCGAGGAGGAACGCCGAGATCATGAAGAAGATCGTGGGGCCGATCTCGAGGCGGCCGAGGAACGCGCCCCAGTCGGACCGACCTGTCACGCCGGTGACGTATCCGGTGTGCGTGAGGAACACCGCGGCGATCGCGATCGCACGCAAACCCTCGAGCCCGAGGATGCGACCCGGATCCGACGGCCGGGTGACGATCGGATCGGTCTCGGTCGTGGCGGTCATGTGCGGGCCCCGACCAACAACCCGTCGCGGCGGCGTCGGATCGGCTCCTCGATGGCGCGGTGGCTCACGGCGGCAGCAGCGACCGCGAGCGCGAACGCGGTTGGCGCGACGACGGCGAACGATCCGTCGAACGGCCGCGCGTCGGTCCAGATCATGAGCCGATCGATGAATGCCTGGTGCCAGAGGTAGAACCCGTACGACACGACACCGAGGTACACGAGCGGCCGCCCGGCGAGCAACGATCGATACCGCGATCGGCGGCGCCCGAGCAACGGCACGATCGCGGCCAACACGATGAGACCGTTCAGGAGGTGCCGCACCTCGCCGTCGATACCCGTGCGCGAGTCGAGCCCGCGTGTGCCGTAGCGCGCGCTGTAGAGCCAGAACACGCCACCGGCGAGCACGAGCCAGGGCACGGTGCGGTCGCTCGCGCGGTCGAACGCGGTGATCGGCCCGTGGCCGCGCGTCCAAACCACCAGCACCGCGAGCAACATGCCGAGCGCGAAGTACGCGAGGTAGCCCGGTAGCCAGTTCGCGGCCGCGCACGTCCAGTGGGTCGAGGTCGCGCTGCACACGGCGTCACCGTCGGGCCGGAACACGAAACCGACGAGGAACCGCCAGCCGAGCGCGAGGCCGACGAGCACGCCGATGCCGGCGAACTCGACGCGCAGGCGTTGCGCCGGCGCCGCAGCGCGCGGCGCGATTCGCCGCACCAGCACGACCCAACCGGCCACGAACACGTAGAACGACACCTCGACGCACAGCGTGTACGCGGCGGCGATGCCGTCGAAGAAGCGGACCGGGTCGTAGATCTGCGTGAACGTGAACAACTGGAGTACGGAGCGAGCGTCGCGCACGTGCAACCCGAACGACCCCTGCTCGGGAGCGCGCAGGAACACGAGCATGATTGCGAGGGCAACCCAGTACGCCGGGACCACGCGCAGCACGCGATGCCGAGCGAATCGGGTCAACGACGGCAGCGGCCGTCCGGCGAGGTGCGCGGCAGCGAACGGCTGGTAGACGAGGAACGCCGACAGCACGAAGAACAGTGTCGGGCCGATCTCGAAGTGGTTCAGCCACGCCCAGCCAGTGTCGTACTGCTTGCCGGTCGCGAGGCTCGAGTGCTTCACGAACACCGCGACGGCGCCGAGCGCCCGCAGGCCTTCGAGCCCCGCGACGTGCGGCCGACCGGACTCGAGCTGGGCCGAGGCGTGCGCCGGGCCGGGGGCCACGCCCGGCATCGTCAGTCGGCCGCCGCCTGCCGCTGCCGGGCCGCGGCTTCGATCGCCGCCCTCGGCAGCACCGGCGCGTCACGACCCGACGAGGGGGCGTCGCTTCCCATCTGTTCCTCGTGGTACTCGGACTCGACGTTGACGGTCCACACGTCGTGATGGGCGCCGAGGATGTTCTCGACCGACAGCATGGCGGTGAGCATCGAGTGATCCTGGTTGTTGTACTTGTGCATGCCGTTGCGACCGGTCGGCATGATGTTCGGCGCGTTCGCCGCGATCCAGTCGCGCAGCACCTTCACGTTGGCTTGGTAGTACTCGTCGTAGACCGGGTACGCCTTCGGCATGCGCACGACGTAACCGGCTTCGACCTTCGACGCGTCGGCGAGGCCGAGGTGTTGGATCTCGCGCTTGGCCTGCGCGATGAGGTCGTCGTCGGACTTCGTCCAGGTGTCGTCGCCCTCGTTGACGAACAACTCGAGCCCGAGACAGGTGCGGCCCTCCTTCACGAGGTAGGGCGACCACGACCCGAAGTTCTGGATGCGGCCGACCTTCACGTCGGGGTCGTGGATGTAGATCCAGTTGTCGGGGAACGAGTACTCCTGCGGCACCACGAGCGCGACCGTGATGAAGTCGCGGTAGCCGAGCCCCTCGGCCGCGGCCCGGACCTCGGGCGGGACGGGCGGGTCGATCGCGCGGATCAGATCGCGAAACGGCATCGAGGAGACGACGTGGGTGCAGGGATAGGCGCGCTCGGCACCGTCGACCTCGACGACGACCGATTCGGCGCGTCCGTCGGCATGGGTGATCCGCACGACGCGCGCACCGAAGTCGACGGTGCAACCGCGCCCGATGACGATCTCGGTGCACCGCTCCCACATCTGGCCGGGGCCGAATTTCGGGTAGTTGAACGACTCGATGAGCGACGTGACCTGTTGGCCCTTGCTGCGACGATTCTTGACGAACTTCGGCGTGAATCCCTCGCGGACGGCCGTCATCAACGACATGCCCTTGACGCGCTGCGCACCGAAGTCGGCCGACATCTGGCGGGTCGGGACTCCCCACACCTTCTGGTTGTAGTGGTCGAAGAAATGCCCGTAGAGGCGCCAACCGAACATGCTCACGTAGAAACCCTCGAGGTTGCTCGTGTCTTTCGGTGGACGAACCCGGACCCAGAGGTACGACGCGACGCACCGCACCGCTTCGATGAACCCGATGTTGCGCAGCACGTTCAGCGGCTTGAGGGGGTAGTCGTAGAGCTTGCCGCGGTAGTAGATGCGACTCATCCGCGGCCGTTGCAGGAACTCGTCTTCACCGAGGATCTCGAACCACAGGTCGTCGACGGCCTTGACCTTGGTGAAGAAGCGGTGCCCGCCGATGTCGAAGCGCCAGCCGTCGCGCTCGACCGTTCGGCTGATCCCGCCGACGACGTCGTCGGCCTCGAGGATCGTCGGCGTGACGCCCGCCTTGGTGAGGTGGTACGCGGCGGTGAGCCCGGCAGGGCCGGCACCGATGACGACGACCTGCGCCGCGGCTGGATCAGATCGGGGCGTTGCGGTCGCGGCCATCTCCCCCGTCTCCCTCGGTTCCCGGGCGGCGATGCTACCGGTGACCCACCACGGGGCCGGGCACCGACGCCACGCCGCGGTGTGCTAGATCCCTGGGCGATGCGACGCGCTCTGAGCCGTGCGGCCACCCGCACCCGAGTTGTCGGCAGTCTGGCGCTCGCGGTCGTCGCGCTCGCCGGCTGTTCCGAACCCGGCACCGGGAGCGACGACTTCGCGGCCGGTCAGGCACGCGTGGTGGCCCTGCTCAACGAGGCCGGCGCCGTCCTGCCACCCGCGGCCGACTTCGAGCCGGTGACCATCGCCGACACCGACCGCGAGACGTGCCGCGACAAGTTCCTCGGCTTCGCGGTCGGCGAATCGGGGACGCGCCAGGCGCAGGTTCCCGCGATCGTCGAACTCGCCGGGACCGGGCTCGACCCCGACGCCGCGATCGAAGCGATCGCCGCCATGTGGGCCGAGCGCGGCTACGCGATCGACCGCTCCGGGCTCGACGACGAGCGGTACCCGAAGCTGCGTGCACGCGTCGACGGCTACCTCGTGGTCGCGACGAGCAACTCCGATACGCCCGGCTTCGACGACAAGCCGCGCGTGACGCTCTACGCCGTGTCGGAGTGCCTCGCCGGCTGAGCGGGCCCAGACGTGCGCGCCGACGGCGCTCGCGCGGCACCGAACTCGCCCGACCACCAAGCGACGCCGCCGACGGCCGCGAGGATCGGCAACGCGACATCGATCGGAACGCGGTAACGCGTGATCCCGAACGCCAGCACCGCGGTGAACGTGATCAGTCCGGCGGTTGCGAGCAGCGGCCAGATCGGGACCCTGCGGCGGCGCAGCGCGACGAGCCCCGCGCCGGCGAACGGGAGCAGGAACACGTACTGCCAGAACGCGAGCCGCGGGGCCGAGCGCCCGCGACCCTCGAGCGCGATGTTGAGCGAGATGTTCTGCTCGGGTCGGTACACGTCCCACATGCGGCCGATCCGTGCCGCGGCGACCACCGGAAACCGCTCGACGTGATCGCTGAGGTAGGTGAGGCCCTGCTCGCGCCAGATCGCTTCGCGCTCCGACTCGTCGCCGACGAGCGACACCGCGGCCGCGCCACCACACCCGACGTACCAGTAGCCGAGCAGTTCGCCGTGGTAGGTCTCGTCGCAGTTGCCGACGAGCAGTACGCCGCCGGTGCCGTTGCTCATCAGCACCGGGTGCTCGAATCGCCCGACGTTGTACAGCACCCACGGCGCCACGAGCAGGGCGCACACCGCGCCCGCACCGACGATCTGCACGAATCGCTCACGGCGATCGCCGACGCACCGCCACACGAGCGGCACGACGATGAGCACCGCGAGCGCGAGCAGCTCGGCGCGGCTGAGCGCCGCGAATCCGATCGCGGCGCCGGCCGCCAACACGCGCCGCCGGGTCGGGATCGCGACGTAGCGGTACACGGCGAGCACCACGAACGCGAACGCCAGCGCGGCCATGCTCTCCGACATGAGCATCTCGTCGTTGATCCACAGGTTCGCGTAGCCCGCGGCGGCCAACGCAGCCACGACGCCGACCCGGTTCCCCGCGATCGCACGCCCCGCGAACCCGATCACCGCGATCGCGGCTGCGCCGAGCAGGCACGACGCGAGGCGGTGCTGCGTCTCGCTCCCCAACCCGACCTTGGTGAAGCCGGCGAGGTAGAGGATGTAGGCCGGTGGGTGGCCGGCGCTCTGGCGAATGCGTCCGAGCTGATCCCACTGGAACGGATCGACGAAACCGATGCCGCGCGCGACCGCGGTCGCCTGGAGGTGGTAGTACGCGGCGTCGCCGTTCAGCGGTTGGCGGCCCCGCTGCCCGAGCACGTACACGACGCGCCACACGAACCCGGCCGCCGTCACCGCCGCGAGCGATATCCGGAATCGCCGATCGCTCCATTCCGCGAGCACCGGTGCGACGCGTCGGCGCCAGGCGAGCGCCGGCCGTTCGACGACGTACCAGCTCGCGGCCGCGCCGACCAGGGTCGCCGCGAGCGCGACGACGCCCAGCGTGACCTCGCCGTTCCAACCACTCGGGGCGTCGAGCCAGTCGTCGCGTGCAATCGCGACGATGTGGTAGTGCCAGAGGAAGATTCCGTACGAGACGGTGCCGAGCCAGACGACGACGCGATGGCCGAGCACCCGCCCGATCGCCGAGTCGCCCGCTCGCTCCCCAGCGAGCGCGAAGGGAGCAACGAGCGCGACAGCCGCGAGCGCGTACAGCACTTGGGAGCCGAGTCCGTTCTCGGCGCGGATCTCGAACCGGCTGCGCACGACGAGCGCGACCGCGGCCGCAGGCCAGAGCAGCGCGGGTCGCGCGACCGAGCGGAGGATGCGGGCCACTGCGGTCGCCGCACCGCGCTCCGTCGTGAGCACCGCGAGCAACATCCCGACGCCGAACGCCATCGAGAAGTTCGGGAGCCACTGCTGGCGGACCGCGTCGCCGTCGGTGGCGACCGTCCAGGCGACCCACTGTGCGACGAGCACGGCGATACCACCGACCTCGACAGCGAACGCCCGACCGGGACGGCGCCGTACCACCGCGCCGACGAGCGCGGCGTAGAGGGGCAGCGCGACGTAGAACGACAACTCGACGGCGAGACTCCAGGTGTGGGGCAACCCGCGGAAGGTGCCGAGTCCGGCGTCGGACCGCGCGTAGATCTGCACGAGGCCGTACTGGCGGGCGAGGACACCGACGGGCGATTCGAACGTGAGGCCGGCGCGGCTGACGAAGACGAAGAACGTGAGGCAGGCCCAGTACGCGGGCAGGATGCGCAACGCCCGGTTGCGCAGGTACGAACGCAGGTCGGGGCGCTTCGCTCCGTCGAGGTGCGCGGCCGCCCACGGCCGGTACAACAGGAATCCCGACAGCGCGAAGAACACCCACACGCCGACCCGGAGTTGTTGCAGCAGGCGGTGGCCGAGCGAATCCGCGAGGCCCGCGGCGAAGAAGTCGACGTGGTACGTGAACACCGCGAGCGCAGCGACGGCCCGCAGGCCGTCGAACCCGGGGAGCCGCTCGGACCGTCGCAAGGTGCCGATCGTACGGGGTCGCGCACCCGATGGGCGGCGCGTAGAGTCGCCGCCGATGGCCTCCCCGCCGAGCCCCGACGCGCGTCTCACGCGTGCGGCGTGGATCGGTTCGAGCGCCGCGTGGCTCGTCGGCGCGTTGCTGATCACCCGCACCTCGCAACCGTTCGCGGGGATCCATCCCGCCCAGGCTTCGGCGTGGCTCCACGGCCGGTGGGACCTGCCGAGCCGACCCGATGTGCTCGGTCTCGAGGCGTTCGTGATCGACGGCCGGCGCCACACCTACTTCGGGATCTGGCCGAGCCTGCTCCGCGTCCCGTTCGCCGCACTCCCCGACTCCTGGGACGGCCGCCTCGCGATCGCGTCGATGTTGCTCGCCTCGGGCCTCTTGCTGTGGTTCTCGGCGCGGCTCTCGTGGGCCGTGCGCGATGCGCTGCGGCCGGGCGCGCCCGTGGGACGCGCCGAACCGTGGGCCGTCGCGGGGTTCCAACTCCTCGTCGGTGCCGGATCGATCGCGACGTTCCTCATGAGCCGCGGTGTCGTGTACCACGAGATGGAGTTGTGGGGCATCGCCGGAGCGGTCGCGACGGCCGACGCGTTGTTTCGATTCGCACGCGCGCCGTCGACGCGCGGTGCGGCCTGGGTCGCCGTGTGGGCCGCGATCACGACGACCTCGCGCATCTCGGTCGGGCTCGGCGCGGTCGCCGGCGTCGCGCTGTTCACGGCCGGCTACGCGTGGCCGCGGACGCGAGCCCGCTTCGCTGCGCCGAGCCAGCCCGACTCAGGCCGGACCGACTCGCGTCAGCCCGATTCGGGTCGCGACTTCCGCCGGCACCTCGCGGTGCTCGCCGCCGCTGTGATCGTGCCCGTCGTGCTGCACGCCGGGGCCAACACCGCGCGGTTCGGGAGTCCGACCCGGCTCCCCCTCGATCACCAGGTGTTCAGCGACCCCGACGGGTTCGGCACGCTCAACGACGCGCGTGAGGCGGCCCTGGCCGCGAACGACGGCTCGCTCTTCGGCCTGCAGTACGTGCCGACGACCCTCTGGCAGTACCTCCGACCCGACGCGATCCGCGTCGACGACCGCGCACCGTTCGTCGCGTTTCCGCCGCGGGCCCATGTCTTCGGCGACGCCGTCTTCGACACCCTCGATCGTTCGTCGAGCCTCCCGGCGAGCCTCCCGGGCTTCGTGGTCCTCGGTCTCGTCGGGGTCGTCGCGCTCGTCCGCCGCCCCGCGCTCACTGCGGTGTGGGGTCCGGTGGTCGGCGGTGCGCTCGGGACGAGCTTCGTGCTGACGATCGCGTTCGTCTCGCACCGGTACCTGGCCGACTTCTTCCCGCCGCTGCTCGTGCTGGCGATCGTCGGGATGCAGGTGCTGGTCGCGCGCCGCAGGTCGCGCGCCGTGCTCGCGGGCGTCGTCGCGATCTGTGTCGCCGGGGGCGCGATCAGCTTCGGGTTGGCGAGGGTGTTCCAGCGTCCGTGTGGGGTGCCACCGCCGTCTCCGTCGGGGCCGGTCTTGCAGTGTCCCGACGCGGAGTGAGCTCGAACAGGAGCTGGTAACCGAACAGCGTCGGCCACGCCCGGGCGAGCGCGGCGTCGACCCGCCCCGCAGCGCGCAACACCGCGTTCGGGCCCGAACGCCGCGCGGTCGGGGTCGTGCGCCCGGTCACCCGACCACCGGCAGCGCGTGCGGTGACCTCGATGGGCACACCGACGGCCCAGCGGCGTGTGATCTCGAACCCCTGCTCGCGCGCGAGTTGCCCGAAGCTGCGTCGCGTGAAGAACCGCACGTGCCCTGCGTCGAGGATGCCGCGGCGTTCGTACGCGAACCGGCCGGCCGCGACCCGCGCTCGCGGGTACCAGTGTCCGATGTTGGGAACGCAGACGAGCATGCGGCCACCCGGGGCGAGCACGCGGCGGGCGTCGCGCAGCATGTGTTCGGGGTGCGGCACGTGTTCGAGCACGTCGGCGGCGAGCACGATGTCGAATCCGTCGCCGACCGCCTCGGGGATCCCGTCGTCGAGATCCGCGCGCACGAATCGGTCGACGCGTTCGGCGACCTCGGCGTGTTCCTCGACATCGACCCCGACCACCTCGTGGCCGAGTTTGCGCAGTTCGGCAGCGAGGTGCCCGGCGGAGCAACCGAGGTCGAGCACCCGTCGCGGCGGGCCGACCGACAGCGCGGCGACGATCGAGCGGTGCGAGGTCGCGGCCTCCTCCTTGAGCTCGTACTCGCGCGAGGCGAAGGCCGTCGCTCCGCTCCCGAAGCCCATCTTGTGCGCGCGGTAGACGACGACGTCACGCACGACGTCGCGGGCGTAGCCGAGCCCGTTCACGTAGGAGATCTCGTCGCCGTAGTAGGTCGGAATCGGGATCTCGACGATGCGCTGCTGCGTCTCGAGCAGTTGGATGATGATCTGGCAGTCGAAGTCGAAGACGTCGACATTGCGCTCGAAGGGGATCTTGCGGAGCGCGGCGACCGAGTAGGCGCGGTAGCCGCTGTGCCACTCCGAGAGATCGGCGCCACCGATCGCGTTCTGCACCCGGGTCAGGATCTTGTTGCCGACGTACTTGTAGACCGGCATTCCGCCGCGACGCGCCGCGCCCTTCGTGAGCATCCGCGACCCGAAGACCGCGTCGGCCTCGCCGCGCTCGAGCGGGGCGACCATCTCGGGGAGCATCTCGGGCGCGTACTGGCCGTCGCCGTGCAACAGCACGATGATGTCGAGGTCGTGCTCGATCGCCCACCGATACCCGGCCTTCTGGTTGCCGCCGTAGCCGAGATTGCGGTCGTTCCGGAACACCCGGAGCGGCAGGTGCGCGTTGGCCTGCTGATAGCCGAGTCCGACGAGATAGGTCGCGTCGTCGCTGTGATCGTCGAAGACGAGGACCTCGCTGATCCGCGGTGCGAAGTCGCGCGGGATGCGGTCGAGGACGTGCGCGAGGGTGGCGGCGGCGTTGTACGCGACCACGAGGATCCCGATCCGCGGCTGGCGCTCGCTCACCCCTGCACCTCCTCGGACCCTCCGGCTCGGGCTCGACGCCCGGCGATCCACGCTAGGGCCACCGCGGCCAGCAGTACGAGGCTCGGCTCCGCGGCCGCGCGGTAGCGCGCCTGACCGTAGGTGACCGCGGCACCGATCGTGACGACCGCGATCGGCACGAGGAGCGCCAGCAGCGTGCGGCGATCACGCCGGAGTCGGATCCCGCCGACGACCGCGAGCAACGCCACCGGATAGAACGAGAACAGGGCCGATCGCGTCGCCCAGGCTTCGCGGTCCTCGCCCTCGTTGAACCAGACCATGTCGAACGGTCGATACAGGTTCCAGACTCGCCCGACCCGCGCCGACATGACGACGGGCTGCCACTTCATGTTGTTGCCGATGTACCGCAGAGTCCGATCCCGCAAATACTTCGACACCTCCGACTGGTCGCCGCACTGCGCGACCCGTTGCGGACACATTTCGAGGTCGTCACGATCCCAGATCTCGACGCAGTAGATCGGATCGGCCTTGATCTCGGGCGCGGCGTCGGCAGGCGCCGCGTCGTAGCTCGTCAACCCGATGTTGGCGCCGTGGTACACAGGCTCGCAGTTCGATGCCGCGATCGCGAGGCCGTCGTTCGTCGAGACGAAGGTGAACTCCTCGAAGCGGAGGTTGTTGTAGACGACCCACGGACCGACGAGCGCGATCGCACCGACTGCGACCGCGCCGATTCGACGCAACACCTTCGGCTCGCGCCACGGCACGATGATCGCCGCGAGGAGCGGGCCGAAGAGCAACAACTCGGCGCGGGCGAGGCCGGCGAGTGCACACGCGACGCCGAGGATCACGAGCCGCCGGGTCGTGAGCGCCTCACGCGCCCGCAATGCCGCGAGGATCGCGAGCACGACGGCGAGGTTCGTGACCGTCTCGGAGAAGATCAGCGCGTCGCTGATCCAGAGGCCGGGATAGATCGCGGCCACGCCCGCGGCGATGAGGCCGACCGAGTCGCCCCGGTCCGCGCGACCGCGATCGCCTGGGCCGCCGAGATCGCCGGAGCGACCGAGACGCCGCCCGGCGAAGCCGATCCCGACCACGACCGCGGTGCCGAACAACGCCATCGCATAACGCTGCGGAACCTGATTCGTCGGGTCGCCGATCCACGAGTCGGGCAGGCGATCGCCGAGCCACGACACCGGGGCGAGCGCGAACACCGTCAGCGGCGGGTGATCGGCCGCGGGCTCGTCGGGGCGGAACGGGTCGGTGAGCCCGCCGCCGCGCGCGAGATGGTTCGCCGCGGAGTTGTAATAGGTGCTGTCGTTCGGCGTGTCGGGATCGACCGACGGGCACTGGGTCGGGGCGACGACGTCTTCGACACCCGTCGGACACGATCCGCCCTTGCCCCACGCGACGTACGTGATCCGCACGGCGAGCGCGACGAGCGCGATCGCGAGCAGGAACCGGCCGAAGCGAGTCCAACGCCGAGGGCTCACGACGCGGATCATGGCACCAGAGTTCCGAAGAAGGCGAGCATCGACATGGCGACGAGCCCAGTGCCCGACAAGACGAGTACGTACCGCTCCACCATCGGCCGTTCGGTGAGGGTCGCGCCCGCGACGATGAACGGCAACGTTGCGAACGCGTAGCGCTCGATCGAGTCGAGGTTCGCGGCCGACAGGCCGATCACCGATGAGGCGAGCGCGTACCAGAACATCGATCGCGGCCCCCGACGCCAGATGTGGACGAGCAGCGACAGCAAGACGATCGCCGTGAAGAAATGCAGCCCCGAGCCGAACCGGTCGCCGAGCCGGAGGTCGCTGAGTGCATCCCACATCGCGCCGAGCGGATTGACGACGCCGCCCCGCAAGGTCGTGCGGTTGTGGATGCGGAGCGGTTCGAACAACGAGCCGGCCCGCTCACGCGCCCAGACGAGGAACACGAGTTGGCCGATGGGCGCGCCCGCGGCGGCGGCGAGGCCCGCGAGCCGGTCGCGCGGCCTGGCCGGTCGCCAGCGCTCGAACACTTCGACGAGCAACGGGATCGCGACGAGGATCCCCGTCGGCCGGGCGAGGCCGGCCACGATCGCCCATGGCAGCGCCCGCCACGGGCGGCCGCGTCGGGTGGCGTCGATCGCGCCGACGGCAGCGAGCAGGAGCACCGACTCGGCGTAGCCCATCACGAGCACGAACGCCGGCGGTGCGAGCACGCCGATCCACACCGCGCGGCGAGCGGTGTCGGCGTCGCCCGACTCGCGGACGACGAAGCGATGGAGCTTCACGAGGAACCACAGCGCCGCGAGGTTCGCGACGACGACCACGCCCTTCCCCGCGTCGATTCCCGGAACGATCGCACCCACGGCACGACCGAGGAGCGGCAGCAACGGGAAGAAGCGCAGGCCCGCGGGGTCGACACCCTCGTATCCGAACTTGGCGATGTCGCCGTACCACGCCGCGTCCCACGCCAAGAGGCCGTGGTCGATCGTCGGTGGGCGACCCGCGAACGCCGTGTCGGCCACGTGGCGGGCCGTGGCCAGTGCGGCGGCGACGAGCGCGCGCGACAGGATCCACGGCCCGATCGCGACCACGAGCGCGCGGCCGGCGCTGCCCGGATCGCCCGCGCGGTCGAGGGCGCGGTCGTCGGTCGCCGCCGTCATCCGACCCGCAGCTCGTACAGCCCCGCGCGTTCGAAGATCGTCTCGTCGGGCGCGATCCGGGGCACCGCCTGTCGCCCGGCGACCGCGAGTGCCGTGATCAGCGGGCCGCAGTAGGCGTCGTGCGTGCGGTAGCCACCCGCGCTGACGACCCAGATCCGACCGGTTCCCGCCCGTTCGATCACCCGCGCCGCGACCCGTTCGGGCGAACGATCAGGATCCGCGAGTCGCGCCTCGTAGTCGACCCAGTCGACGAACCCGACGTCGGTCGAGAGGTCCGGGTACCGCAACTCCACGAGGTCGGGGCGCTCCCGCGCCAGCACGCGATGGGTGGCCGGCCCGAGTTGGTCGGGGCAGTAGACGACGACCTCGCCGGGCGTCGCCTCGGCCGCGATCATCGCGGCGACCGCGCCCGTCTGGGTCCGTTGCTCGACCGCGTTGCGCGTTCCACCGACGAGGCCGACCACGGCGACCAACGCGAGCGCCGCCGCTCGCACACGCGCGTCCGCGAGCAACGTGATGCCCCCCGCGATGATCAGGGCGTACATCGGGAACACGATCGCCGAGTACCGCGGTTCGAACGCGCTCTCGCCGACGTACGCGACCGAACAGGCGACGACGAGGGTCACGCCACCGAGGATCGTCTCGGCGCGCACGGGTGTACGGGCCCGCAGATCCAGCCGCACCTCCCAGCGCCCGTACGCGGCAACGCCCAACGCGCCGATCACGAGCAGTGGGACCGAGAGGAGGTAGAGCGTCCAGCCCTCCGGATGGTCGTCGCCGCCGGCGAAACCGATGAACGTCGTGCCGATCGGGCCCGGCGGCAACTGCGGCGTACCCCACGGCGTGCCGGTATGCGCCCGCTGGTCGAACAACACCGGGAGCCATGCCGCGAACGTCGCCGCACCGATCGCCGTCGCGACGAAGATCCGGCGCGCCGCCCGCCGCAGGTCGTCGGGGCCGCGCCACGCGACGAGGAGCAGCGTGAGCCCGGTGACACCGACCAGCGACAGGCACCAGTACTGCGTGAAGAGGAGGGCCGAACTCACGACCGCTACCGGAGCGAGCCGCGCCGGCGACGGGTCGTCGAACGCCCGACGGACGGCGAGCATCCCGGCGAACACGAGGAAGATCTCGAGGCCGTACATGCGCGCCTCGGTGGAGTAGCGGATCGCGTACGGGCTCGTCGCCGTCACGACGAGCACCGCCACCGCCAACGGCCGGCCACCGATGCGGCGCCCACACGACCACGCGAGCGGGAGCGCAGCGACGCCGAACACGCCGGTGAGCGCGCGGGCCGACGTGTCGCCGTCGCCGAACACCGCGGTCCAGGCATGCAACAAGAAGTAGTAGAGCGGCGGTGCGCCGTCGTGGCGGAGCCAGTCGGGGATGTCGCCGAAGGCCAGCCCCGAGATGTTGACGGTCAGCGCCTCGTCGAGCCAGAGGTCCGAAGCGGTGACGAACCGCAGGAGGATCCCGGCCCCGACGACGGCAACCACGGCGCCGACAACCACGGCGCCGCCCGCCGGAGGAAACGACGCGGCCGATGCGCGCGCCCGCGCGCCAGGCCCCGGCGCCACCCCCTCAGTCACGGTCGACACGCTAGATGCGCTGCTCGCGCTAACGCCGCACCGCCGGAGCCACCTCGCGGGCGAAACGCTCCATGCTCTCCCCCGACGGCGCGTCGCGGAACCACAGGACGAACTCACGACACCCCGCGTCGACGTAAGCCTGCACCTTCTCCGCGACCATCTCGGGGGTGCCGACGAGTTGGTTCGCGATGTAGTCGTCGTCGGTGCCCTGCTTGCGCGGATGCCCGCCGTTCGGGCTGGCGCACCACTCCCGCAACTCCCGCTCGGTGTCGAAGATCCGACAATCCGGTCCGTGGGTCCGCACGATCGAGTCGGGGTCGCGACCGACGTCGTCGCAGTGACGGGCCAGCACCTCGCTCTTGTGGACGAACTGGTCGAGGCCGACCTGCCAGTTCGTGTGGGTGGCGTGGCGCGCCGCCACCGCGAGCGTCTTGCGCTCGCCGCCGCCGCCGACCCAGATCTGCGGGAGCGACTGGACAGGCTTCGGGTCGCAGTAGGCGCCGTCGAATCGGAGGAAGCGACCCTCGTGGGTGACGGTCTCTTCGGTCCACAACCGCCGGATCACTTCGAGGGATTCGTCGAGGTACGCGATGCGGGCTCCGGCACCCATGAACTCGTACCCATACGCCTGGTACTCGCGGTCGTACCAACCGGCGCCGAGCCCGAAGACCAACCGGCCTCCCGACATCACGTCGACGCACGCCGCGGTCTTGGCGAGCAGGCCGGGATTGCGATAACTCGCGCAGGTCACGAGCTGGCCGAGCTTGATCGTGCGCGTGTGCTGCGCGATGGCGGCGAGGAAGGTGAACGCCTCGAACACGTGGGTCGGCTCGCGCCGCGGCACGGTCTCGACGTGGTCGTACACCCAGAGGTGGTCGTATCCCCATGCCTCGATCTGCTGTGCCAACTCGACACTGCGGGCCCACGCGGTCGGGCCATCGACGCCGACGTATTCGAGCTTCCACCCCTGCGGCACGAACGCGCCGTACTTGATGGCACCCGTCATCGCTTGTAGTCCCAGTATTGGACCTCGACCATCATCGGCAACAGGTACTTCACGTAGATCGCGGTGATCGCGAGCATGCCGTGGTCTTCGGTCTTCTTGTCGATGATGTCGACGCGGTCGTCGTGCTCCCGATACGCCTTCGCCCGGCGCAGGATCTCGTCGAGCTCGGCCTCGGAACCTACCGAGAACCCCCAGTGGTCGAGGCGCGGGCACCGCATCGGTTCGTCTTCCGCGATGAGGAACAAGAACTGCTCGACATCGAACACCGAGAAGATGAGCCGGCGACGGTCCTGCGTCATCGTCGGGAGTTCCTGGAAGCCGAAGACGTGCTCGTAGAAGTCGGCGAGCAGACCGCGGTGCTCCTCGTCGAGCAGTTCGGCCGGCACGCTCGTCGCGACGTGATTGATGCGGGGAGTCCGGGACGGGAACGTCGGCTTGTCGGCGCGATCGATCGACGTGGTCATGGCGTGGCGCCTTTCTGGTTCGCGATGTCGAGACGGGGAATGCCGTGGCGCGGCGGGTTCGTCATCGGGGAACGACCATGGCCTTCGCGGGTCGGCGCCCCTCGAACAGGTCGACGCTCGCCTGCACGATGCCGTCGAGCGGGATGTCGTCGGGCTCGACGAGCAGTTCGAGCGGGACCCGACCACTCGCGAGGAGCTCGAGCGCGCGGGGAAACCCGTCGTGGTCGTACACGAACGCGCCGGTGATCTCCAGCTCGTTCAGCAAGATGCGGTTCGGGTCGAAGCGCGGCGGCCGAATCCCGGCGCCCACGAGGACGAGCCGGCCCCCGCGGCGGAGTTGGGCGAGCCCCGACTCCATCGCTTCGCGGTGTCCGCTGCACTCGAGCACGATGTCGAAAGGCTCGTCGGCGACGTCGTGCGGCATGCTCGGCGCGACGAGTTCGTCTGGCGTCACGACCCGCGCGCCGATGCGCGCACAGAGGGCGCGACGCCCCTCGTGGGGTTCGCTCACCACGACATCGGTGACGCCGCCCGCGAGGAGCGCGGCCACGCTCAGGAATCCGATCGGCCCACCGCCGGTGACGAGATAGCGCTTCGTCGGGTCGGCGCCGCCGGCGCGGGTGATGCCGTGCAACGAGACGGCCATCGGCTCGACGAGCGCGGCATGCTTGAGATCGAGACCGTCGGGGACGCGGAGCAGTTGCGCGGCCGGCATCTTCTTGTACCGCGCGAATGCGCCCTGCCAGTCGCTGTCGTCGGCACCGACCTTGCCGCGCTCGACGCAGAGCGACGGGCGCTGGTCGAGGCAGAACCGGCACCGCCCGCACCGCGGGCTCGGCCCACCGACGACCGCGTCGCCCACCTGCCACTCGCGGACCGCATCGCCCACTGCGACGATCGTCCCGGAGAACTCGTGCCCTTCGATGCTCCCGGGCTTGGCGGCACCGGGCCACTCGACGATGAAGTGGATGTCGGACCCACAGATCCCGCAGTAGCCGACCTCGAGCAATACCTCGTCGGGGCCGACGACCGGGACCGGCCGCGTCTCGACCTGCACGTCGCGGATCCCATACAGGACGGCCGCGGGCATGTGGTCGGGAATCTCGGGCATCGGGTTCGAGCCTCACGGAAACCTGACGCGCGTGTCAAGGTTGGGTGGCCGCGCCCCGTCGCCGGGCGGAAGCGAGCACGGGAGAACCTGCCCCCGACGGCATCTGACACGGGTGTCAGGGAGGCGTAGCGTCCGGGCCATGACTGCCGACATCGTCATCAAGGGTGGGACCGTCGTCGACGGCACGGGAGCGCCGGGCTACGCCGCCGACGTTGCGATCAGCGACGGCCGGATTCGCGAGATCGGCCCCGGCCTGTCGGGGCGACGCGAGCTCGACGCGGCCGGTCAGATCGTCAGCCCGGGCTTCGTCGACATCCACACCCACTTCGACGCGCAGGTGTTCTGGGATCCGGCGCTCACGCCGTCATCGTTCCACGGGGTCACGTCGGTGATCGCGGGCAACTGCGGATTCACGATCGCGCCGGTGACGCCCGACAACGTCGGGCTCCTCGCCCGCACGCTCCAACACGTCGAAGACATGAGCTTCGACACGCTCGCGGCCGGTGTGCCCTGGGACGAATTCGAGTCGTTCCCGCAGTATCTCCAGGCGATCGCTCGGCGCGGGACCGCACTGAACTACGGCTGCTACATCGGCCATACCGCGCTGCGCATCCACGTGATGGGCGACGAGTCCTACGAGCGCGACGCGACCGAGGCGGAACTCGGCGCGATGCAGGACCTCGTGCGCGACGCGATGGACGGTGGCGCGATCGGCTTCGCGACGTCGGCCTCGCCGACTCACAACGGCGACCGCGGTCGCCCGGTGCCGTCGCGGGTCGCCGGGATCGCCGAGCTGCGCGCCCTGATGGACCCCGTGCGCGAGGCGGGCCGTGGCGTCGTCGCCATGCTCCCGGGCGGGGTGTTCTCGAACCAGCAGATGTTCGACCTCCAACGCGAGATCGGGCGACCGTTCACGTGGACGGCGTTGCTCACGATCAAGGGCCTCGATTACCACGTCCGGGTGATGGAGGAGCACGACCGCGCTCGAGCCGAGGGCATCGAGGTGTGGCCGCAGGTGTCGTGCCGTCCGCTCGTGTTCCAGATGAACCTGCTGGAGCCGTTCACCTTCAACATGCGCGACACGTTCGCCGAGCTGATGGACCGGCCCCGCGACGAACGTGCGGCGGCCTACCGGTCGCCCGAATGGCGCGCCCGCGCCTGGACCGACCTGACGACCTCCAAGGTGCTCCCGCCCAATTGGGGAGCGATGTCGATCGCAGAATCGAACCGGCACCCCGAACTCATCGGCCGGTCGGTCGTCGAACTCGCGGCCGAACGCGGCGTCAACGCGCTCGAGGCCATGCTCGACATCGCGCTCGACGACGATCTCGAGACGCGCTTCTGGTCGGTGCTCGCCAACAACGATCCCGAGGCGATCGCCTGGCTGCTCCCGCAGGACAACGCGTTGCTCGGCCTCGCCGACTCCGGGGCGCACGTCGGCCAACTCTGCGACGCGTGCTTCGCCACCGACCTGCTCGGCAACTGGGTCCGCGAGAAGGAGGTCATGCCCCTCGAACGCGCGATCCACAAACTCTCGGGCGAACCCGCGGCGGTGTACGGACTCCACGATCGCGGCACGCTCGAGGTCGGCAAGGCCGCCGACATCACCGTGTTCGATTTCGCGACGGTCGCGCCCGGCGGCCTGCGTCGGGTGCGCGACTTCCCGGCCGGCGGTGAGCGTCTCACCGCCGACGCTCCCGTGGGCATGACGCACACGCTCGTGAACGGCGTCGCGATCCGCGTCGATGGCGCCCCCGCCACCGCGGGCCTCGACGCCCGCCCCGGCGCGCTCCTCGACGGCCGCTGACCCGCCCGACTCCACCACCCGCCCGACCCACCGCAACGTTGAGTGGAGAACCCGTATTTACGGGTTCTCCACTCAACGTTCGGGACGGTGGGGTCGGTCAAGCGTTGCGGGCGCTGAGGAAGTCATCGATCGCACGGGCGACCATCGGCGGCGGATCGGTGTAGATGCAGTGGATCCGCACGCGGTCGCCCGCGGGCGAGACGTCGACCACCAGCGCGCGCAGGGTCACGAGGTGCGGCACGAGCACGAGATCAACGTCGACGACGTCGCCGGTCTCGAAGTACTCGTCGAGCACCGCGCCGAACCCGCCGAGCGACAGGTCGGTCGTCTCGCCGTGCGCCGCGGGTTCGATGCCGTGTTCGGACACCCGCCGGCACAACGCTGCGACCCGCACGTCGTGGCGCTGATAACGCCGCCGCTCCTCACTCATGAACCGGTCAACCTACTCACGTCGTGGGCCGCGACCGCGCAATCCCGCAGCGACCTCCGACGCGAGGTCGACCACCGCCCGGCCGTCAGCGCCGATGAGTGGCCGCGCCGCCGCGACGGCCGCCGTGTACATCGCGCCCGCCGCCGCGCATCCCGCCGCGAGGTCGACCGTCGCGATCCCCGCGGCGGCTGCCGCGTCGGCGGTCCAGGCAGGTCCCATGGCGGCGTCGACCGCGGCCCACAGCGCGTTCTCGCTGTCGTACAGGATCCGGTGGTGCACGGCCATCACCATCGGGAGGCGGAGCGCCAACACGTTGCGCATTGCCGCCGCCGCCGCGAGATTGCCGACCTCGAGCATTCCTGCGAGCCGCAGGACCTCCTCGGCGAGACCGACGGTCGCGTCGGCGACGTACTCGTCGCACGCCGCGTCGATTCGCGACCACGACCAACCTCGCGCGAACTCCTGGAGCGCGGCCGCCCAGCCCTTCTGGTCGTGCACGATTCGCGCGGCGCGCCACGCGGGGACCGCGCCGCCGGCATCGGCGGGCGAGTCGATGAGCGCGCGCACATCGTCGCCGGTGCGCCACGACACCGAGACGAGACGGCCGTCGACGACCCGCAACGCGTACTCCGGTCCGCCTCCGGCCGCGCCGATCGCGACCATGTCGAGGTCGGAGAAACGATGCGCATCGCCACGAGCCACCGAGCCACCCAACACGACGGCCTGCGCGCCATCGGACACGAGATCGGCCGCGACGAGAGCGACGATCGCGACCTCGCCCGCACTCCCCATCGTCGACTCGCTCGCGGGCGCGCCGTCGGCATCAGCCACCCGCGTCTCGCAATCGGCCGCGCAACACGAACTTCTGCACCTTGCCGCTCGGCGTGCGCGGGAACTCCCCCACCGAATGCAGTTCTTCGGGCCACTTCGGCTTCGCCAGACCCGCCGTGTCGAGGTGGCGCTGCACCACGTCGAGCGTCGGTACCTCGCTGCCCTCCTGCATCCGAAAGAACGCAGCGGCGTGCTCGCCGAGGCGCGGGTCGGGCGCCGCGACGACCGCGCACTCCGCGACGCCCGGCAAGCGCATGAGGAGTTCCTCCACCTCCTGGGCCGAGATGTTCTCCCCACCGCGGATGATGATGTCCTTCACTCGATCGGTGATCGCGAGCCGACCGTGTTCGTCGAGCACGCCGACATCGCCGGTGCGGTACCACCCGTCGACGAAGCAGTCGTCGAGCGCGGGATCGGTGTAGCCCCAGAAGCAGTCGGGGCCGCGACTCCAGATCTCGCCCGGCGTCGCGCGGTCGACGTCGCGGCCGCGGTCGTCGACGAGGCGGATTTCGACACCGGGGAGCGGAACTCCGTCGGTCGTACAACGCTGCTCCCACGGGTCGGCGAACGTCGACCCGGTGATCGACGGGTGCTCGGTACAGCCGTAGGAACGTGAACATTCGATCCCGAGCCCGCGGGCGCGCTCGCACACCGCGACCGGCACGGCCGCGCCGCCGAGCCCGATCGTTGCCATGAGCGGGCCGTGGCGTTCGAGGTCGAAGTCGGGGTGGTCGAGCAGGCTCGTGAGAAAGACCGTGGCGCCCTGCCCCGCCGACAGGCCGTCGTCGAGCATCGCCGCCAGGACCCGCGCGGGGTCCCATACGTCGATCAGATGGATCGCGCCGCGCCGCCACACCGGGAGCAGGAGCGCGGCGAGCATCCCGATACCGTGACCGACGGGTGCGCCGGTGAGCATCGCGGCCCCGACCGTCGGCTGGATCCCACCGAGCTGTCGGATCTCGGCGCCAATGGTGCGGTGCGCATGCACGACACCCTTCGGGTCGCTCGTCGTCCCGCTCGTGAACGCGATGAGCGCGGGCGACTCGGGAGCAACAGCGACCGGCGCGTCGATGAGATCGTCGCCGACCAGCGAGGCGAACGACGCTTCGCCGACGACCGCGACCCACTCGAGGTCGGGGAGCCCTCCCGGATCGACTCGCAACTGCTCGAGGTTCCCGAGGAAGTCCTGGGCCCCGAACCGATCCGTCGTGATCAGGGCCTTCACCTGCGTGCGCCGCAGGATGTAGCCGACCTCCTTGGCGCCGTAGAAGTGGACGATCGGCACGATCGTCACTCCCAGATAGCAGGCCGCGTAGAACGTCGCCGCGGCCTCGACCCAGTTCGGCAACTGGAATGCGACGACATCGCCCGGCCCGATCCCGCGCGCCCGCATCCCTGCCGCGATCCGGCGCGCGAGTTCGTCGACCGCGCCGAGCGTGCCCCGGAACGGTCGACGTTCGGAACGGACCGTGAACGGCTCGGCCGCCGCGTCGGCGAGGCCCGACGCGAGCAGCGTGCCGAGCGTCTGGTCATCCCACCATCCCGCCGCGACGTAACGACGCTGGAGTTCGGCCGAGGGCGGTCGCGGATCCCAGGCGAAGGTCACGATGCGTATTGTGACATCCATGTCAGGTCCGCGTGCGCCCGCCGGCTCCACCAACTCGACCGGCCCGACCGGAGCCGCCGGAGCGACCGGCCCGACCGGCCCGACCGGAGCGATCGTCGCCGAGGTGATCCGGTCGGGATTCGAAACCGTGTGCTTCGAGATGGCGACCTACGTGTCGCGCACGGCGACGACGCCGATCCTGAACCAGAGCAACGAACGGAACGCCACCATCCTCGACGCCGCCGGCCGGCTCGCCGCCCTGAGCGTCGGGATCCCGCAGTTCATGTTGTCGAGCACGCTGCCGGTACGGCTCGCCCTCGACTTCTTCGGCGACGAACTCGCGCCCGGCGACGTGATCGTCGCCAACGACCCGTACAACGGCGGCGGACACCTCCCGGATTTCAACGTGTTCGCGCCGGTGTTCGACGATCGCGGCGAGCTGTTGGTCATTGCGTCGATCCAGTGTCACCACGGTGACACCGGCGGCGCGCTCGCGGGCGGCTACAACGTGTTCGCGACCGATATCTGGAGCGAGGGGACGCGCTATCCCCTCCTCAAGATCATCGACCGTGGCGTCGAGCGTCGCGATGTCGTGCTCACCATGCGGGCGAACAACCGCCTCGACGGCTTCATCGGCGACCTGCGCGCGCAGATCGGGGCCGCCCAGCTCGGCGTACGGCGCCTCGGTGAGATCGCGAGCGAACACGGGGCCGATGTCGTCCGCGCGGCGATCGACCACACGATCGGCGAAGCGCGCCGCCGCTTCTCCGCCGCGATCGACGAGTGGCCCGACGGTACCTACGAGGCCGACGTCTACGTCGACGCCGATCCCGCGGGCAACCCCGACATCCACGTGCATGTCGCGGTGACGGTCGCCGGCGATCGACTCGTCGTCGACTTCGCGGGGAGCGACGACCGACCGCACATCAACGCGTGGAGCACCTACGGCAACACGCGCGGCAACACGATCGCCCAGCTCGCATCGATGGTCGACCCGACGATCCCCAAGAACGAGGGCTTCTTCGACTGCATCGATCTGCGGGTCCCGGAGGGCACGTGCGTCAACCCGCCGGTCGGCAAACCCGTGAGCGCGGGGACCCACCATCCCGGCGTGGAGGTGAGTGATGCGATCGCGATCGCGATGTCGCAGATCATCCCCGAACGATGCGCACCGCAGACGTACAAGTACGGCGCCCCGCGCCAGATGTGGGGCGACCTCGACCCGCGCACGGGCCGACCGTTCTTCGACCATGGCGGCGAGGTCAACGCCGGCTGGGTGAACGGCGTCCGCGGCGTCGACGGCTGGGGCGCGCTCGCCGCGAGCAACGGCAACCTCATCAAGGCGAGCGCCGAACTGAACGAGGTGCTCTTCCCCCACTTCCTGCGCGGTCGCGCCTACCGCACCGACTCGGCCGGCGCCGGCGAGTGGCGCGGGGCGTGCGGCTCGCATTTCGTCAAGGAGGTGCGGACCCCGACCTATGTCAATCAGTACGTCGTGAACCGCATCCACACCCATCCCGGGATCGCCGGTGGCCGCAACGGCGCGCCGGATCGTGTGGTACTCGCGGCCGGGACCGACCACGAGGTCGAAGTCGCGCCGACGGTCGCCCGTCACCTCCTCGCCACGGGCGAGCAACTCGTCTACGACTTCGGCGGCGGTGGCGGATGGGGCGATCCGTTCCTGCGCGATCCGGCAGCGGTGCTCGACGACGTGTGGGACGAGTACGTGTCGATCGAGGGAGCCGCGCGCGACTACGGGGTGGCGATCACCGGATCGCTCGAAGCCATGGACCTCGCGATCGATCACGAGACGACCGCACGACTCCGGTCGGCACGGCCAGGAGCTGCGCGCGGATGACCCGCTACGAGATCGGACTCGACGTCGGCGGGACGTTCACCGACTGCGTCGCGGTCGGCGACGACGGCACGGTCGTGTTGGAGAAGACCCCGACCACACCCCACGACCAGAGCGAGGGCGTGCTCGACGGACTCCTTCGCCTGACCGACGTGCTCGGCGCAGGTTCGCTCGAGTCGCTGTTGGCCGCCACCACGCGAATCGTGCACGGCACCACGACGGCCGACAACGCGATGATCGAGATGCGCGGCGCTCCCACCGGGCTGCTCGTCACCGAGGGCTTCCGCGACGAGATCGAATTCCGGCGCTGCTTCAAGGAAGACATCTGGGACCCGACGTTCCCGCCGCCCGAACCCATTGCCCGGCGCAGGGTGCGCCTCGAGGTCCGCGAGCGGCTGACCGCCGAGGGCGAGATCGAGACGGCACTCGACGAGGAACACCTGCGCGCCCAGGTCCGTCGACTCCGCGCCTTCGGCGTCACGAGTGTCGCCGTGGTGTTCCTGCACAGCTATCGCAACGCGGTGCACGAGCTGCGCGCCCGCGAGATCGTGGTCGAGGAGTACCCCGAGGTCGCGCTCGTATCGTTGTCGCACGAGGTGCTCCCCAAGCCACCGGAGTTCGAACGTACGAGCACCACACTCGTCAACGCCTATATCGGACCGCCGATCGTCGACTACCTCGAGCGACTCCTGACACGACTCGCAGCGCACGGCTACACGCGCGAACTCCTCGTCGCGACATGCAGCGGCGGCGTCGCAACCACGCGCTCGATCGCACGTCGTGCCGTCGCGACGATCAACAGCGGGCCGACCGGTGGCGTGGTCGCCGCGGCTCGTGCCGCGCGCGCTGCTGGGTTGCACGACGTCGTCAGCGTCGACATGGGCGGTACGAGCTACGACGTCTGCCTCATCCGCGACGGGCGTCCCGAGCTCAAGGCCGACTGGAACTGGCGGCACCGCTACTGCATCGCGCTCCCGATGGTCGACATCCATGCCATCGGTGCAGGCGGCGGCTCGATCGTCGCGAGCGACCAAGGGCAACTCACCGTTGGGCCGCGGAGTGCCGGGGCCCAGCCCGGACCCGTCTGTTACGCGCAGGGCGGCACCGACCCGACGGTCACCGACGCGAACCTCGCGCTCGGCCGGCTCGACGCCGACGCGTTCTTGGGCGGCCGCAGCCGGCTCGATGCCGCCGCGGCAAGCGCAGCGTTGGCGCGGGTCGGCGCGCTGCTCGGCCTCGACGACCCCACGGTCGTCGCCGCCGACGTCGTGCGGCTGGTCGAGGCGCACATGACCGACGCGATCCGTCGCGTGTTGAGCCTCGCGGGCGTCGACCCGCGCTCGCTCGACCTCGTCGCGTTCGGCGGGATGGGCGGGCTGCACGCCGTCGCCCAGGCGCGCGCACTCGGCATGCGCCGGGTACTCGTGCCCGCGCTCGCATCGGGATTCAGCGCGTGCGGGTTGCTCCAGGCCGATCACGTGATCGACCGCACGCGCACGACGATCGGCGCGTGGCAGACCCTCGACCCCGCGACGCTCGACCGCCAGACCCAGGAACTCCGCGCCGAGGTGCACCGCGAGTTCGACGACGCGGGGGTCGCGCCCGAACGACGGAGCGAGGAGTGGTTCCTCGACCTCGTGTATCCGGGCCAGACGTTCGACACGTCGATCCCCGTCGCTCACGACGTCACGACGATCACCGCCGCGCACGTCGAGGCGGCGGTGAACGAGTTCCACCGCCGCACCGAGGAGGCGCGCCTGATCGAGGCGCGAGCGCAAGAGCCGATCGTGCGCGGCGTACGCGTCATCGCGACCGGCGCCGTCGGCATCGAGGTGCCCGCCGGGGTACGCGCCACAGCAGTACCTGCGACGACCGAGGCCGCGACCACGCGGGCGGCGTGGATCGAGGGCGCCTGGCGCGACACCGCGATCGTCGACCTCGGCACCCTCGCACCCGGCGACGCCGTGACGGGGCCTGCCATCGTCACCTCGCCCTTCACGAGCATCGTCGTTGGGCCCGACGACGAACTCACGATCACCGCCACCGGCGACGCCCTCGTGACCCTGGCGTGACGCACGACCGGGACCACCGCGGGTGACACTCGTGCTGCTGCACGCACTCCCGCTCGACGCATCGATGTGGGACGGATTCCGAGATGCGTTCGACGGCGACGTGATCGCGCCCACGCTGTACGGCCTCGGCGACAGCGTCGAGGAGTGGGCCCGATCGATCGTCGAGTCGCTCCCCGACGGACCCGTGACGATCGTCGGCAACTCCATCGGCGGTTCGGTGGCCGTCGAGATGGCCCGCATGGTCCCGGATCGGGTCGAGTTGCTCGTGCTCCTCGGGGCGAAGCCGGGGCACCGACCCGAGCCGGCCCTCCGCGCTCGCGCTCTCGAACTCCTCGCGACGGAGGGTATCGACAGAGCGTGGCCCGAATTCTGGGAGCCACTGTTCGGGCCGTCCGCCGACGCGACCACGGTCGATCGTGCGCGGCGCATCGCCGCCGCCCATCCGATCGCAGCGATCATGCGCGGCGTGCACGCCTTCCACACACGCCTCGATCGCGAGGCGTTCCTGCGCGATTGGCCCGGGCGCGTGCTCGTGATGAGCGGCGAGCACGACCGCACGCCAGGTCGCGGCGCGACACTCGCGGCGAGCCTGCGCGACGGCCATTACGTCGAGGTCGCCGACGCCGGCCACTACTTGCCCCTCGAGGCAGCAGGGGCGGTCGTCGCAGCGGTGCGCCGAGCGCTCGCCGAGCGGCCGACACGCTGAACCCACCCTCTCCCGACCCGTGCGCTCACGCCGCGCAATGGCTCGTTCAGCGCGGGAGACCGAGGACACGCTCGGCGATGATGTTGCGCTGGATCTCGCTCGTCCCGCCCGGGATCGTGCCGCTGAAACTTCGGAGGTACTGGACCGACCAACCGCCCTCGCGCCACATGCGCGGACCCGCGACATCGCGGTCGAGCGCCTCGGGGCCGAGGAACTCGACGGCCGCGAGGAGGCACTGCTGCATCGTCTCGGAGCCGTAGAGCTTCAGCAACGAGTGTTCGGGGTTGCTCTTGCCGGCCATGAACTTGGAGAACCCGCGATACCCCATCGCCATGAGCGCCACCGAGTCGACGTAGTACCCGGCGAGCACATCGCGGAAGTGGGCATCGTCACCGAGCCGCCCACCGTCGGGGCCACGCCGATCGGCGAGCGACTGCATCGCCCGCACGGCGCGTTGCACGAGGTACGCGTAGTCGATCCACAGCATCGCCCGCTCGTGCGCGAGCGAACCCTGGGTGATCGGCCACCCCGCATTCATCGCCCCGAGCAGGTTCGCCCGCGGCACGCGCACGTCGGTGAAGAACACCTCGTTGAAGTCGGTGAAGTCGGGTTCAGACAGCTCCGCGAACGGCCGGCACTCGATCCCCGGCGAGGTCATATCGATGATGAGCGCGCTGATCCCCTTGTGCTTCGGCGCGTCGGGGTCGGTGCGGACGAAGCAGAGGCACCAGTCGCTGTGGTGCGCACCGCTCGTCCAGACCTTCTGGCCGTTCACGACGAACTCGTCGCCGTCGACCACGGCCTTCGTCGTGAGGCTCGCGAGGTCGCTCCCCGCGCCCGGCTCGCTCATGCCCAGCGACCATGCGATCTCCGCGCGCAGTGTCGGCAACACGAATCGCTCGCGTTGTTCGTCGGTCCCGTAATCGCGAATCGACGGGGCGATGATGCCGAGTGCCTGCGGGTTGAGGGTCCGCGGGATCTCGCGGGCGCTGAGTTCTTCGAAGTAGATCATCTGCTGCGCGGGGGTCGCGTTGCGTCCGCCGTACTCGGGTGGCCAACCCGGGACGAGCCAGCCGGCGTCGAACAAGGTGCGCTGCCAGGCGCGGGCCCAGTCCGGCAGGTGCGCGCTCGACAACCGCGGCGCTTCCAGCAGCTCGCGCGGCGGCGTGTGCTCGGCGAGCCAGGCGACCAGCTCGGCCCGGAAGGCGTTCTCGGCGTCGCCGTACTGGAGTCGCATGCGGCGGGGACAGTAGTTTCCTGACACGGGCGTCAGCAATCTCGACGCCGCTCACCAACGCTCGCGGGAGTCGGCCGGTCGCCATGGATTTCGAGTTCTCGAGCGAGCAGGAACAGCTCCGCGCCTCGGTGCGTCGCTACCTCGCCGACCGCGCGCCGATCGTCGGCTACGTCCGCGAGCACTACGGCACCGCGGTCGGTGCCGACGCGGTGTGGCGCGGCCTCGCCGCCCTCGGTGTGGTCGGCCTGCTCGCCCCCGAGGAGCACGGTGGGGCCGGCATGGGTCTCGTCGACGCCGCAGTGGTGCTCGAGGAATGCGGGCGCGCCGTGTACCCCGGGCCGTACCTCGCGTCGGCGATCGGAGCGATCTCGCTCGTCGACGCGATCGGGAACGCGTCGGACCGCGCCGCCCTCCTGGCGACGCTCGCCGAGGGTACGCAGGTCGCGACCCTCGCCGCGTTCGAGCCCGGGCGCCGCACCGACTGGTCGACGCCAGCTACCACCGCGACGCCCTCGACCACTGGCGACCCCCGCATCAGCGGGACGAAGGTGCACGTGCTCGACGCGGCCGTCGCAGACCTGTTCCTCGTCGTCGCGGCCGGTCCCTCCGGCGAGATCGGCGCCTACGCGTGCCGCCGGGGTCCGACCGTGACTGTGACCGATTCACCGGGTATCGATGGTGCGCGCACCACCGGCACGGTCATCTTCGACGACGCGCCGGCAACGCGACTCGGTCACGACACCGGTGCGGCGGAGGCCGGCATCACGGCGACTCTCGACCGGATGTCGACCGCGCTCGTCGTCGACGCGGTGGGCGCGGCCGCCCGCGCGCTCGAACTCGCGGTCGACTATGCGAAGACACGGATCGCGTTCGACCGGCCGATCGGTTCGTTCCAGGCCGTGCAACACCTGTGCGCCGACATGCTCCGGGCACTCGAGCTCGCACGCGCCGCCGGCTACTACGCGTGCTGGGCACTCGACGCGGCCGAACCGGCAGAGGGCCGACGCGCGGCGATGATGGCCGCAGCGTTCGCAGCCGAGGAACTCCCGCGTCTCGGCGCGACCGCGATCCAGGTGTTCGGCGGCGTCGGCTTCACCTGGGAGCACGACATCCACCTGTACTACAAGCGTCTCGTGACCGCGGGTGCCTTGCTCGGCACCGCCGACGATCACCTCGCCGCGCTCGCCGATCTCGTGCTCTGAGGCGCCGAGCGGTCGCTGCCGTTCACGGCGATACCGTTCGCGTACATTTTGGTCGCCTCGTCGACGGGAAGCGCCTTGGCGAAGAACCAGCCCTGACCGTCGTCGGCGCCGAGCATCAACAACCCGGCGACCTGCTCGGCGGACTCGATCCCCTCACACACGACGCGCTTGCCGAGGGCGTGCGCCATCGCGATGACCGCGGCGACGATCGCCGAGTCTTGCTCGTCCTCGCCGAGGTGGCCGACGAACGATCGATCGACCTTGACGACGTCGATCGGAAATTGGCGGAGGTACGTGAGCGAGGAGTATCCGGTACCGAAGTCGTCGATCGCGAGATTGACACCGAGCTGCTTCAGCTCGTCGAGCGTGGCGCGCGCTCGGTCGATGTCGTCGAGGAGTACCGACTCGGTGAGCTCGATCGTGAGGTGCGCGGGGTCGAGGCGGTGCGCCGTGATCGCCGCACGCAGGCGGCCGGGAAGGCCGCCGCCGGCGAGCTGACTGCCCGAGACGTTCACGGCCACCGTCGGAGGTCGGTCGGCGAACATCCGCTGCCAACGCCCGGCTTGCGCCGCGGCCTCCTTCAGGATCCAGTCGCCGAGCGGCACGATGAGCCCGGTTTCCTCGGCGATGGCGACGAACTCCGCGGGGGCGACGATCTCGCCGTCGCGACGCCAACGGATGAGCGCCTCGAAGCCGCGCACGCGACCCGCTTCGAGGTCGACGATCGGCTGATACCAGAGTTCGAGCTCGCTCGCCCCCGGCCGGGCCGCCTCGATCGCGTGGCGGAGCGCGGTCTCGATCTCCGCGCGCGCTTCGATCGTCGCCCGCATCTCGTCGTCGAACCACTCGACCCGTGCCCGGCCGCGCGCCTTCGCCCGCGTCAGGGCGAGACCCGACTTGCGGAACAGCGCCTCCGCGTCGTCGCCGTCGACCGCGATCGCGACGCCGATGCTCACCGACGCGACGACCTCGTGACCGTCGCCGAGTGCGACGGGAGTACGCATCGCCTCGAGCAGCCGCTCGGCGACGGCGGCGATCTCGCCCACCGGCCGGTCGGCCATGACGACGGCGAACTCGTCACCGCCGACCC
>SXJQ01000086.1 GCA_005779345.1 Actinomycetota bacterium | reverse complement strand
CGGGGCTCATCAACACCGACTTCGCCGACGTCAAGACCGTGCTCACCAACGCAGGGAGCGCGCTCATGGGTGTCGGGTACGCGGCCGGCGAGGGGCGCGCGAGCACGGCGGCGCGCTCGGCGATCTCGAGCCCGCTGCTCGAGGCGAGCATCGAAGGCGCGCGCGGCATGCTCATCAACATCTCGGGCCCGTCCGACCTCGGCCTGTTCGAGCTGAACGAGGCGGCGGAGATCGTCACCGAAGCGGCGCACCCCGACGCGAACATCATCGTGGGTGCCGTCGTCGACGACGCGCTCGGCGACGAGGTGCGGATCACCGTGATTGCCGCGGGATTCGATCGGTTCGAGGGCGAGGCCGGCGCCCGCGCACCCCGAGCGCGCGCGGCCAACGAGGGGCTCGGCCTCCGCGACGAGGAGTCGATCCTCGGCGACGACGGGCTCGACCTCGGTGCCGCCGACGACGACTTCGACGTCCCGGACTTCTTGCGCTGATCGCGAACGAGCGGATCGCTGCCGCAGTCGCCGAGGTTCGTGAACGTATCGCCGCGGCGGCGCGTCGCTCGGGCCGCGATCCCGAGGCGGTGCGGCTGGTCGCGGTCGGCAAGACGTTCCCGCCGGGTGACCTCGCCGCCGCGCTGCGGGTGGGCGTGTTCGACTTCGGCGAGAACCGGGCCCAAGAACTCGTCGCCAAGGCGGCGGATCCGGCGCTCGCCGGCGCGCGCTGGCACATGATCGGCGGGTTGCAGACGAACAAGGTCCGGATGCTCGCACCCCACGTGTCGGTCTGGCAGAGCATCGACCGCGACGAGGTGGCTCGCGAGGTCGGACGGCGGGCTCCGGGCGCGGTGGCGCTCGTGCAGGTCAACATCGGCTCGGAACCGCAGAAGCGCGGTTGTCCTCCTGGGGCGGTCGAGCCGCTCGTCGACGTGGCACGCGCGGCGGGCCTCGAGGTGGCCGGTCTGATGTGCGTTCCGCCGGTCGGCGACGATCCGCGGCCGCACTTCGCGGCCCTGCGGACGCTCGCGGACCGCGGCGGTCATGCCGAGTGCTCGATGGGGATGAGCGGCGATTTCGAGGTCGCGATCGAAGCCGGTGCGACGATCGTGCGCGTCGGGTCCGCGATCTTCGGCGGCCGTGAACCTCGGTCGGGGTGAACCTCCGGCGAGGTGGAGCCCGAACGCAGGGTGCGAGCGTGCGGCGGAGCGATCGGGATAGGCTCACACGAAGGAGGCAGCGCGATGACGGTGTTCCGCAAGGCAGCGGTCTACCTCGGGCTCGTCGACGACGACGACGGTGCCTACCAGGTCGGCGAGGACTACCTCGCCGACGAGGGGTACGACGAAGAGACGACCCGTGAGGCTCCGGCGGTCAGCACGCGGCTGCGGCCCCAGAGTGCCGTGCCCGAGCGAGTGGAGTCGTCGGGTTCGGTCACCGTGGTGAGAGACCCCCGTTCGGCCGACCTGTCCAAGCCGACCATCGTCGCCGCCGCGGTGGCCCGACCCGCCTCGGCCGATACGCCGACGGTCCGAGCCATGCCCGCGCCCGCGACGCGGGTGCACGTCCTCGATCCCGATTCGTTCAACGATGCCCAGGAGGTCGGCGATCGGCTCAAGGCCGGCCAGCCGGTCATCCTCAACCTGCAGGGGGTCGACCGGGAGCTGCAGCGGCGTCTCATCGACTTCGCGAGCGGGCTCTGTTACGCGCTCAACGGCACGATGTCGAAGGCGGCCGACCAGGTGTTCCTGCTCACGCCGGCCAACGTCGACGTCCCCGCCGACGAGATGGAACGGCTCTCGGCGCGCGGCCTGTACTCGGCGCGGTAGATCCACCTCGATGGGCATCGTCTGCGCGTTGGTGTTGGCCTACCTCGCGATCATGGCGATCCGCGCGGTCATGTCGTGGTTCCCGCCACCGCGGCACGGCTCGCTCGCGACGCAGATCCAACACATCGTGGTCGACCTCACCGAGCCCGTGCTCGCGCCCGTCCGTCGGTTGATGCCCCAGGCCGGTCCGATCGATCTGTCGTTCATGCTGGTCATGTTCTTGCTCATCATCGTGCTGCGGGTGGTCTGCCAGCCCTGATCGGTCGCCCCCGATTTCCGGCCCGATTTCCGGCCCGATTTCCGGTCCACCACCGAGCGTCACCGCGCCGATACAGTGAACTGCTATGGACGTGACGCCGCGTGAGCTTCGTGACTGTGACATCGCCGAGTCGTTCCGGGGGTACAACCGCGACGAGGTGAACGACCTGCTCGATCGGGCCGCGGCCACGATCGAGGCACTCGAGACGCGGCTGCGCCAGCTCATGGCCCAGTTCGCCGATGGTTCCGGCGCCGTGGGTCCCGGTGCCGTGGGTGGCGAGGCGGCCGTGGTCGATCAGGCCGCGGCTCAAGAGGGTGCTGCCCGCACGCTCGCCCTCGCCCAGCGGGTCGCCGACGAAGCGGTGGCCGAGGCCAAGGCCCAGGCGAGCGAGTTGCTCGCGAGCGCCGAGTCGCGGAGCCGCCAGTTGATCGCCGAGGCCGAGACCGAGGTGCGCCGCGTCCACGAGGTCGAGCGGGCGCGGCTGGAGTCCGAGCTCGGCGAGCTCGTCGCTCGTGGCGAGCAGATCGGCGCCGACGTGAGCGCGCTCGAGGTCTTCGAGCGCGATTACAGCGCGCGGCTGCTGCGGGCCGTCCAGGCCGACCTCGCACTGCTCGAGTCGCGTGCGCCCGTCATGGACACCCCGCGCCCGCTCGGCGCCCCGCTCGGCGCCCCGCTCGGCGCGTCGCGCGAGGCAGCGCCTGCGCGCGACCGCGACGCGACCCAGGTGCTCGACGCCGACACTGCCGACCCCGACCATCCGGGCTCGACCGATTCCGACCTGTCGAGCCGGCTCCCGCTCGTCGGCTCTGCGCTCGAAACCGCCACCGACACCACCGGGTCGAATGCCGGCAACGGCAACGGCGAGGCCGGCCCGACCATCGATCTCGCCGAGGAACAGGCCGCCGATGCGGCTGTCCCGCGCGTCGATGACGACGATCGGTTCTTCGCCTCGCTGCGCGACGCCGTCAGCGACGACGCCGCGATGAGCGCGGGCGAGGAGCGGATGTTCGACACCGACGACGAACGCGATCCGAGCTTCCGCGACGTCTTTCGCCGCCGTCGCTGATCGGATGCCGGGCAGACCCGACGCGGGCTGATGGCGCGGGCTGATGGCGCGGGCTCGCGTTCGCCTCAGGCCGGACGGAGCTCCAACCAGACGGGTTCGCCGGCGATCATTGCGTCGGGGTCGCGGGGCGTGGCGGTCGCCGGGCCCCCATGCGAACCTGAGGAAATCGTGAGTTCGACGGCGAGCACCTCGGCGGCGATCCAGGCCTGGTGCCGCTTTGCCGCGTGTGCCACGTCAGCGGCGGCGGCCAACTCGACGCGAACCCGATCCGAGATCGCGAACCCGCGCGCCTTGCGCTGATCGTTCACCGAGCGGACCACTTCGCGAGCGATTCCCTCGGCGCGCAGATCATCGTCGAGATTCAGGTCGAGGGCGACTGCGAACCCGCCGTGCTGGGCGAGCGCGAGCGTCTCGTGTTGTTGCGCTCGGACGGCGAGATCGTCGGGCCCGAGTTCGATGTGTTCGCCATCGAGGTCGAATCCGTAGACGCCATCGTTCTCGAGGCAGCGCCGCACTTCGTGGCCATCGGCGCGGGCGAGCAGATCCTTGGCTCGCGGCATGCGTGCGCCGAGGCGCGGCCCGAGGGTTCGGAAGTTGGGCACGACGACATAGTCGAGCAGGCCCTCGAGCGATTCGACGATCGACAGTTCCTTGACGTTGAGTTCCGTCGCGATCTCGGCGACCACCTCGGGACGCATCACGATGTCGCGATCGAGCAACACGTACGCGGTCGCGAGCGGCTGGCGGACGCCGGTCTTCGCGTCGGCGCGGGCCGAGCGACCGAGTGAGGTGACCTCACGCGCCGCGTGCATTTCGGCCTCGAGCGCTTCGTCGATCGCAGCGACGTCGGCGTCGGGCCAGTCGCTGAGGTGCACGCTCGGGCCGCGGTCGCCGGGGCCGGCGGCGGACAAGTTGGAGAACAGCTCATCGGCGACGAACGGACAGAACGGCGCGAGGAGCTGTGCGATCGTGAGGAGGCATTCGTGCAGCGTCGCGTGCGCCGCGGGGTCGCTGCTCTTCCAGAATCGCGGCCGGCTACGGCGCACGTACCAGTTCGACAGGTCGTCGACGAGTTGGTCGAGCGCCTGCGCGCCTGCGAGCGCGTCGAACGCCTCGAGTGAGGCGGTCACCGTCTGCACGGTCGAATGCAGGCGGGAGCGCGCCCAGCGGTCGAGGACGTGCTCGACCTCGGGGCGCGGCGCCGGACGCCAGGCGTCGAGGTTCGCGTAGGTCACGAAGAACGAGTAGGTGTTCCAGAGCGTGCGCAGGAATCGGTTCGTGGTGTCGTCGACCGCCTCGAGGAACATCCGCTTCGGGGTCCAGGGCGAACCGGCGCTGAACATGTTCCAACGGAGGGCGTCGGCACCGCGAGTGTCGAGCACCGACCACGGGTCGATGACGTTGCCCTTCGTCTTGCTCATCTTGGCGCCGTCCTTGTCGACGATGTGCGCCAGGCAGACGACGTTGCGGTAGGGCGCCGCGTCGAACACCATCGTGTTCACCGCGAGCAGCGAGTAGAACCACCCGCGCGTCTGATCGATCGCTTCGCAGATGAAGTCGGCAGGGAATCGTTGTTCGAACAGCGCCTCGTTCTCGAACGGATAGTGGAACTGCGCCGCGGGCATCGAACCCGAATCGAACCAGGCGTCGAGCACGGGCTCGACGCGTCGCGCCGGCGAAGCGCACTCGGGGCAGTCGATCGCGATGTCGTCGACATAAGGACGGTGTGGGTCGAAGTCGGTGCCGAGGTCGGCGCCGGCCCGTTCGGCCAACTCGGCGAACGACCCGATGCAGGTGTCGTGGCCGCGCTCGCAGCGCCACACCGGGATCGGAGTGCCCCAGAAACGGTCGCGCGACAACGCCCAGTCGACGTTGCCCTCGAGCCACTTGCCGAACCTGCCGTGTTTGATCGTGGCGGGGTGCCACGACACGGTCTCGTTGTTCGCGAGCAATTCGTCGCGCAACGACGACGTTCGTGCGAACCAGGTTGGCTTCGCCCAGTACACGAGCGGCGGGTTGCACCGCCAGCAGTGCGGATAGGAGTGCTCGTAGCGCTCGACCCGAACGAGTCGTCGAGCGGTCGTGAGTTCTTCGATCAGTTCACCGTCGGTGTCCTTCACGAAGCGAGCCTGGTAGCGCGCCGGCATCGACGAGTCGAACTGCGCGTGCTCGTTCACCGGGTTGAGGATCGGAAGACCGTGGGGTTCGGTGGCCTCGCGGTCGATCTCGCCGAACGCAGGCGCGAGATGCACGATGCCCGACCCGTCGTCGACCGTCACGAAGTCGGCGGCGAGCACGACATTGGCGGTGTCGGCGATCGGGACGAAGGTGAAGGGCCGCTCGTAGTGCCGGCCGACGAGATCGGCCGCTGCGATCGGTCCGATGACCTCGGCATCGTCTCCGAGCACCGCCGTGACTCGCTCTCGACCGAGCACGAGATCACGTCGGCCGTCGGGGTCGCGGACGCGCACGTAGTCGATGTCGGGACCGATCGCGACCGCCACGTTGCTCGGCAGCGTCCAGGGGGTGGTGGTCCAGACGACGAGGTCGGCGTCGATCCCGACCAGCGGGACCCGGACGTACACGGAGTCGTCGACGACGTCTTGGTACGCGCCGGGCTGGGCGAGTTCGTGGCTCGACAGCGCCGTGCCGCAACGACCGCAGTAGGGGACGACCTTGTATCCCTCGTAGATGTAGCCGCGGTCCCACATGCTGCGGAACTGCCACCAGGTGCTCTCGATGAAATCGGGGGTGAGCGTCCAGTACGCGTCGCCCGTGTCGAGCCACATGCCGATCCGCGCCGTGAGCGACTGCCAGTCCTCGACGT
The DNA here is from genome assembly GCA_005779345.1 of Actinomycetota bacterium. Taxonomy (GTDB): domain Bacteria; phylum Actinomycetota; class Acidimicrobiia; order IMCC26256; family PALSA-610; genus SXJQ01. The sequence goes on along the minus strand of SXJQ01000086.1, from coordinate 23,476 downwards.
GGCGGAACACCGATTCGCGGCAGCGCTGGTTGAACGCCTCGATGCCGTACTCGATGATCTGCTGCTTGCCCGAGAAGCCCAACTCCTTTTCGACCTGGACCTCGACCGGGAGACCGTGGCAGTCCCAGCCGCCCTTGCGGGCGACGTGCCGGCCTCGCATCGTCTGGAAGCGCGGGTAGATGTCCTTGAAGATGCGCGCCCAGACGTGGTGGATCCCCGGTCGCCCGTTCGCGGTCGGCGGGCCTTCGAAGAAGACCCATTCGGGGGAGCCTTCGCGGTTGCGGAGGCTCGCGGCGAACGTGTCGTCGCGGCGCCAGCGATCGAGCACCGCGCCCTCGAGTGCGATGAGGTCGAGGTTGGGATCGACCGGGGCGAACATGGTCGGCGACACTAATTGGCCGAGACGTCCGGTCTCGATGGATGACGAGGACTCGCGGCATCGGTTCGTTAGGATCGCGGAGTTCCGCGCGTGCCGCTCGCCCGCCCCCGTTCGAGGTCCCCCATGCTCCTGCGTAGCCCACGTCGGCGCGGCCGTGCGACCGAGGCGCGGACGCCGATCGAGTCGCTCGCCACCGAGGCGCGGCAACGGACGCCGAGGCGCATCGCGGGGGCACTCGTCGCCGGTGCACTGGTCGTGGCCCCGGTCGCCCTCACCGACGATCGAGCGTCCGCGGCGCGCAGCGACGCGAGCGTGTTCGCGTACGGGAGCGCCGGGTTCTACGGATCGCCCCAACCCGACCCGTATCCCGCGCTCGTCGGGGTCGCGGCGCTGCCGAACAGCAATGGGTACTGGCTCGCCCGCGCCGACGGCGGGGTGTACCACTACGGCGAGGCCCGCTACTACGGGTCGATGTCGGGGCGATCGATCAAGGCCCCGATCTCGGGCATCGCCGCGACCCCGAGCGGCAAGGGGTATTGGCTGTTCGGCTGGAACGGCAGCGTCTACCACTTCGGTGACGCAGGCCATTTCGGATCCGCGTCGGCCATCGATCTCGACAGCCCGATCGTCGCGATGGCCGCGACCCCGACCGGTCGCGGGTACTGGCTCGTCTCCGCGGCGGGTGGTGTGTACCGGTACGGCGACGCGGGTCATTTCGGTTCGGTCCGCGCGCTCGACCACACGGGGAATGTCACCGGGATCGCCGCGACCGCGTCGGGTCGTGGGTATTGGATGGCCACCACGACGGGCGGCGTGTTCTCGTTCGGCGACGCGACCTTCCACGGATCGCTCGCGTCGTTCCCGCTGCCGCGGCCGGTCGTCGGGATCGCGCGGACTCCGGCCGGTGGCGGCTATTGGGTCGCGACCGCAGACGGTCGCGCCTTCGCCTTCGGCGACGCGGTCGACCTGGGTGAGCCCCTCGGAGGGATCGGCTTCGACCGGCAGGCGATCGATTTCGCCGCGCCGTCGATCGGCGGCCAGGGCTACTGGTTCCTCGCACAACAACTCCCGGCGGACTTCACGCTCCTCGGCCCCGGCGCGTCGGGCGCGCGTGTGGTCCAACTGCAGCAGCGGCTCCTCGCGCTCGGGTACTGGGTCACCGTCGACGGTCAGTACGGATCGGTCACCCAACAGGCGGTCTACGCCTTCCAGAAGTACGAGCGGCTCGCACGCACCGGCTCGATCAGCGTTGGCACCAGCAACCGACTCGCTCGGGCGCGACGTCCGGTCCCGCGGAGTGCGAGCGGCGACCTGATCGAACTCGACAAAGCGCGCCAGATCATCTTCATCGTGCGCGGCGGGCGTACCCACTTCGTGTTCAATACCTCGACGGGCAACGACCGCCCGTACGTTGCCGACGGTCAACTCTCGATCGCGAACACACCGACGGGCCGATTCAGCATCATCCGCCAGATCGACGGATTGCGGATCAGTCGCCTCGGTGAGCTGTGGCGCCCGAAGTACTGGACTCCCGGGGGAATCGCGTTCCACGGATCGCGCTCGATCCCGCCGTATCCGGCCTCGCACGGGTGTTCGCGCCTGAGCTATCCGGCCATCGACTACATCTGGGCGACGAACCTGATGCCGCTCGGCTCACCGGTCTGGTCGTATTGACGCCGGCCGATCCGTCGCTCGCCCTGCGCTCCGAGGGCGCCGACGTCGTGATCGCCGTGCACGTGCGGCCCCGAGCGGCGCGCGACGCGATCGTCGGTGTGCACGGCGACGCGCTCGACGTGCGCGTGCGCGCCGCGCCGACCGACGGTCGCGCCAACGACGCGGTGCGTGACCTGCTCGCGGAGACGGTCGGGATCGCGCGGAGCCGTGTCGAACTCATGACGGGCGGACGATCTCGGATCAAACGGTTTCGGCTCCGCGGGCTGTCGGTCGCGACCGCGGAGCGCCGTTTGATGCCCTCGCTCGGCGGGGCCGGGGCACCACCCGCGGTGACCTGAAGGGTCCGGGTCACGGCGGGCTCGGACCCGTTGGTACACTCCCGCACTTTCCCCGGCCCGGAAGGGACCAGGCATGGCCACCAAGAAGTCGGCGCCGAAGCAGGCTGCCGCCGCCAAGAGCCCCGCCAAGACCGTCCAGAAGCACGCGAGCAAGGCGGGGAAGTCGGCCGTGAAGGTCCCGGCAACGAAGCAGGTCGCCGCGAAGCAGGTCGTGGCGAAGAAGGTCGTGGCGAAGAAGGTCGTGGCGAAGAAGGTCGTGAAGCAGGCAGCCGCGAAGACGGTCGTGGCGAAGAAGGTTGTGGCGAAGAAGGTTCCGGCGAAGAAGGCTGTGGCGAAGAAGGTCGTGGCGAAGAAGGTCGTGAAGCAGGCAGCCGCGAAGCAGGTTCCGGCGAAGAATGCTGTGGCGAAGAAGGCTGTGGCGAAGAAGGCTGTGGCGAAGAAGGCTGTGGCGACGAAGGCTGTGGCGAAGAAGTTCGCGGCGAAGCAGGTTCCGGCGAAGAAGGTCGTGAAGCAGGCGACTGCCAAGGCCGCGCCCGTGAAGGCGGCCAAGACCGTGGCCGTCAAGGCGAAGCCGCCGATCGAGCTCAAGGCGGCGCCGGTCCGGCTTCTCGAGCCGCTGTCGCCGCCGAAGCGCCGCAGCGGTCCTGCGGTCTCGCCGGGAACGATCGAAAAGCTCAAGGCGCAACTCGAAGAGGAGCGCGCGCGAGCCGAACGCCAGGCCGACGAGCTCGCCGCGGAGGCCGAGTCGCTCGCGACCGATCGCGAGCTCGGCGACACGCAGTTCGACGAGGAGTCCGGCGAGGGCGACACGATCAGCGTCGAACGCGAACGCGATCTGGCGCTGTCGGCCGTCGCTCGCCACACGGTCGAAGAGATCGAAGTCGCGCTCCGACGTATCGCCGAGGGCAACTACGGGTACTGCCTGATGTGCGGCGACCGGATCCCGGTCGCGCGACTCGAAGCGATCCCGTGGGCCGACCTGTGCGTGAAGTGCAAGTCGCGTGGAGAGCGTCGACGCTGAGCGCGGGGCCGGACGCCGCCTGCCGAAGGTCGCGTTCGTCGTCGCGCTGATCGTCGGGCTCGACCAGGTCACCAAGTCGATCGCCGTCGCGCGCCTCGACCGCGCCGAACCGGTCGACGTGATCGGCTCGCTCGTCCGATTCGATCTGACGAGCAACAGCGGCGGCGCGTTCTCGGTGCTCACCGGCTTCACGCCACTGCTCGCGATCGGCGCGATCGCGGTCTCGGTGTATCTCGTGCGGATGGTCCGGACTTCCGACGATGGCTGGGTCGTCGTCGCCCTGACGTTGTTGCTCGGCGGTGCGCTCGGCAATCTCGGCGACCGGATCTTCCGCTCGCCCGGCTTTCTCCACGGTGAGGTCGTCGACTTCATCCGCTTGCCGCGGTTCCCGACCTTCAACGTCGCCGACATCGCGGTGACGTTCGGGGTCGTCGTGCTCGCGGCGCGGTTGCTGTTCGGTCCGGACCCCGACGACCCGGGCGCGCACGACGACGGGTCCGGCCATGAGTGAGGCATTTCCGATCCCCGACACGCTCGACGGCGATCGCGTCGACCGAGCAGTCGCGCTGCTCACGGGCTGGAGCCGCAGCGAGGTGCAGGCACTCCTCGCCGAGGAACTCGTGCTGGTCGGCGGGCGCGCCGTCGCCAAGAGCCACCGGGTGAGCGCCGGCGACGTCGTCGAGTTGCTCGCCGAGCCCGAGGCTCCCGGTCCTCCCGAGCCCGAGGCGGTTCCGGTGACCGTGCGCTATGTCGACGACGACGTGATCGTCGTCGCCAAGCCGGCGGGGCTCGTCGTGCATCCCGGCGCGGGTCACACGACGGGAACGCTCGTCAACGGACTCCTGGAGTCGTTCCCCGAGATCGCCGCGGTCGGCGATCCGATGCGCCCCGGGATCGTCCACCGACTCGATCGTGACACCTCGGGACTGCTCGTCGTGGCTCGCACCGAGGTCGCCTACGCGTCGCTGGTCGACCAGTTGGCCTCGCGTTCGGTCGAACGGATCTACGACGCGCTCGTCTGGAACATCCCCGACTCGTCGCGCGGGGTCATCGACGCGCCGATCGGCCGCAGTTCCCACCGCCGCACGCGGATGGCGATTCGCGAAGACGGCCGCGACGCTCGCACGAACTACCTGGTCGTCCGGACGTGGCGCCGACCCGAGGTCGCCCAGCTCGAGTGCCGGCTCGAGACGGGCCGAACGCATCAGATCCGCGTGCATCTCGCCGCGATCGGCCACCCCGTGGTGGGCGACGCGACCTATCACGGATACCGCCAGAGCCTCCCGCTCACCCGACCGTTCCTCCACGCGCGCGTGCTCGCGTTCGCCCATCCGGTGACGGGTGCGCAGGTGCGCGTCGCCGAGCCGCTCCCCGAGGATCTCGCTGCCGTGCTCGTCGGCCTCGGTGAGCCCGAGGGCTGACGAGCGCCGGGTCCTCGCGCTCGGGCCTCGGACGTCAGGCGTCGGGCCTCGGGCCCGGGTGCCGGCCGGGGGTGAGGTCAGACGGCCGGGCGGGAGGTCACAGCGGGTGTCCGACGCGGGTGCGGTCGACGAGGTCGGCGAGCGTGAAGCGATCGAGGATCTTGCGCGTCTCCTCGGCGAGTTCCACCCACACCTCTTGGAGCACGCAATGTCCTTCGCAGTGGTCGTGCGGAGCGGTGAGCGTCGGCGCCGGGCCCTCGACCGCGCCGACGATGTCGGCGAGGGTGATCTCGGCCGGCGGCCGCGCGAGCACGTAACCGCCACCGACGCCCCGCTTGGATCGCACGAGACCAGCGCCCTTCACCGACAGCAGGATCTGCTCGAGGTACGGCTGGGGGAGCGTCGTGCGCTCCGCGATCTCTTTGACCGAGGTCGGGCGATCGTCGGTTCGCAACGCGAGCGAGAGGAGCGCGCGCGCCGCGTAGTCGGCGCGGGTCGAGACCTTCACCGGATCCTCCCGCGTTGCGGCATCGGACCGGGCCCGTCTGCCCCGTACATTCGGTGCATCGGTGCATCGTAGGCTCCTCGGCGATGGAATCGGTCGTCCCACTCGCGGGTGCAGGTTCGGATCCGGTCGCGGTCGCGGCCGTGAGCCCGGCACCGTGCCTGCCCGACTATCCACGCTCGGTCGCGGCGATCGTCCCCGCGCTCCTCGGCACGACCGATGCGGCATGGCTCGCGGAACCGGCCCGCGACGCGGCGGCCGTGGTGCTGCTGGTTCTCGACGGGCTCGGTTGGCGAGCGTTCACCGATGCGCCGGATTCGCTGCGGCATCTCGCGACGTTCGCCGGTGGTCCGATCACCACCGTGTTGCCGGCGACGACGTCGGCAGCGCTCACCTCGATCACGACTGGGCACCCGCCCGCCGCCCATGGTGTCACCGGGTACCGGATGCTCGTCGACGACGAGGTCCTCAACGTGTTGCGCTGGCAGCACGAGGCGAAGGGTGTTCGTCCGCCCGAGCCGTCCGACGTGCAACGGCTCACCCCGTTCCTGGGCCGGTCGGTGCCGGTGGTCGCCCAGGCCGAGCACCGCGGGAGCGGGTTCACGGGAGCGCACCTGCGCGGGGTGCCCTTCGTCGGCTGGCGCACGACGTCGGTGCTCGTCGAGCAGTGCCGCCGCCTCGTGAGCGCGGGGAACCGGCTCGTCTATGCCTACTACCCGGGGGTCGACGAGGTCGCGCACGAGTTCGGGCTCCACGACGGGGCCTACGCGGGCGAACTCGCCTTCGTCGACGACCTCGTGGCCCGGCTCCAGTCGGTGCTCCCGGCCGACACCGCGCTCGTCGTCACGGCCGACCACGGCCAGACCCACCTCGAACCCGAGGCCTGGGTGGAGCTCGACGACATCGCGACGCTCGTCGCCCGCCAGGCCGGTGACGCCCGGTTCCGTCACCTCTATGCCGTCCGGGGCGCCAACCGGGAGCTCGCGGCTGCCGCTCGCGATCGTTTCGGCGGAGTCGCGTGGGTGCGGACGCGCAAGGAACTGCTGGCCGAGGGGTGGCTCGGGGCCGGCGCCGCGGGGCCGGTCCCGGGGCGGATCGGCGACGTCGTGCTGGCTCCCTTCGCCGAGATCGGCTTCGTGGATCCGGCGCTCCCACGCGAGCGCGGCCTGCGCAGCGCCCACGGCGCGCCCACCGAGAACGAGGTGCGCGTTCCGCTGCTCGCGGCGCGCGGGACGGCCTGACCGGGTCGCTTGTCGACGCCGCCGCGCGCGCCTATCGTCGGCGTGGCGAATGACACGCCTGTAACTCTCCACAGGGGCTGTGTACGACGATCGGTCTCCTGTGGACAACTTGGTCTGTGAAGCACCGGGTGGGGCGATCCCGCGACATCCGGCACAGCGCGATCCCCGGGGGCCGAAGAGCGCGTGGCGAGCAGCTTCGTCCACTTGCACCTGCACACCGAGTACTCGATGCTCGACGGTGCGTCGCGCATCGACGAGGTCGTCCAGGCCGCCGCGGCCGATGGGCAGCCGGCCGTCGGGATCACCGACCACGGCAACATGTACGGCGTCCTCGAGCTCTACAAAGCCGCACGTGCCCAGGGCATCAAGCCGGTGCTCGGGATGGAGGGGTACTTCACCAACACGAGCCGCTTCGATCGCCCGAAGCGCTCCGAGCACGAGATCTTCCACCTCACGATGCTCGCCGAGAACAACGTCGGGTATCACAACCTGGTCAAGGTCACGAGCGCCGCGTATCTCGACGGCTACTACTACAAGCCCCGAACCGACTGGGACCTCCTCGAGCGTCACCACGAGGGGATCATCGCCACGAGCGGATGTCTCGGAGGTCTCGTCTCCCAGCTCGTCCTCGCCGGCGACGACGAAGCCGCGTACAAGGCGGCCGGACGGTTCCAGGACATCTTCGGCAAGGACAATTTCTTCGTCGAGCTGCAGGACCACGGCATCGAGGATCAACACCGCACGCTCGTGCCGCTGCTCGACATCGCCCGTAAGTTGCACGCCCCGCTGCTCGCGACCAACGACTCGCACTACACGCACCGCCACGACGCCGACGCGCACGACGCGTTGTTGTGCGTGCAAACCGGCGCGCTCAAGAGCGACACGAAGCGGTTCAAGTTTGACGGCGAGGACTTCTTCATCAAGTCCGCGATCGAGATGCGCGACCTGTTCCGCGAACTCCCCGAGGCGTGCGACAACACGCTGTGGGTCGCCGAGCGCGCCGAGGTCGAGCTGCAGTTCGACAACGCGGTCCTGCCGGCATTCCCCGTTCCCGACGGGCACGACGAGGACTCCTACCTGCGCGAGCTCGTGATGGAGGGGGCCAAGGGCCGCTACGGCCGATCGCCGGCGCTGCACGTGCTCGAGCGCATCGAGTACGAACTCGATGTCATCAAGAGCATGGGTTTCTCCGCGTACTTCCTCGTGGTCTGGGACCTCGTCCGTTACGCGAAGAGCCAACGGATCCGCGTCGGCCCGGGCCGGGGGAGTGCGGCCGGGTCGTGCGTCGCGTACTGCCTCCAGATCGTCGATATCGACCCGATCCGTTACGACCTGCTGTTCGAGCGATTCCTCAATCCGGGTCGCAAGCAGATGCCCGACATCGACATGGACTTCGACTCGCGCTACCGGGGCGACATGATCCGTTACGCCGCGCAGAAGTACGGCTCCGACCGGGTCGCCCAGATCGTCACGTTCTCCACGATCAAGGCGCGTGCCGCGGTGCGCGATGCCGCTCGGGTGCTCGGGTATCCGTATGCGGTCGGCGACAAGATCGCCAAGGCGATGCCGCCCCTGATCATGGGCCGCGACACGCCGCTTCGGTTCTGCTTCGAGGAGTCGGACAAGTACTCCGACGGCTTCAAGATGGCCTCGGAGCTGCGGTCGATGTACGAGGTCGATCACGACGTGAAGCGGGTCGTCGACGTCGCCCGGGGGCTCGAGGGCCTCCGGCGCCAAGACGGTATCCACGCTGCCGCGGTCGTGATCACGCGTGATCCGCTCACCGACTACCTGCCGGTGCAGCGCAAGCCGGAGCCGGGGACACCCATCGAGGAATCGCCGGTGGTGACCCAGTACGAGATGCACGGCGTGGAAGAACTCGGGCTCCTCAAGATGGACTTCCTCGGGCTGCGCAATCTCGACGTCATGGAGATCGCGGTCGATCTGATCGAGCGCTCCACCGGCGAGCGTATCGACATCGACAACGTTGCGCTCGACGACGAGAAGACCTACGAGCTGTTGCGGGCGGGCGACTCGATCGGCGTGTTCCAGCTCGAGGGCGGCCCGATGCGCGCGCTCATGCGGTCGCTCGCTCCGACCTCGTTCGAAGACGTCGCGGCCCTCGTCGCCTTGTACCGACCGGGCCCGATGGCGCAGAACTGGCACAACGAGTACGCCGACCGCAAGAACGGGCGCAAGCCCGTCCGGTACGACCACGCCGATCTCGAGGAGATCCTCGGTCCCACCTACGGCCTGATGATCTACCAGGAACAGCTGATGCGAGTGTCGCAACGGCTCGCGGGGTACACGCTCGAAGAGGCCGACAACCTGCGCAAGGCGACGGGCAAGAAGATCCGCGAGATGATCGCGAAGGAACGCACGAAGTTCGTGGCCGGCTGCGTCGCGAACGGTCACCCCGAGGAATGGTCGCAGCGGTATTTCGACACGATCGAGCCCTTCGCCGATTACTCGTTCAACAAGAGCCACTCGGTCGGGTACGGGTTCGTCTCGTACCAGACGGCTTGGTTGAAGGCGAACTACCCGGTGCAATACCTCGCGGCGCTGCTCACGTCGGTGAAGACGAACCTCGACAAGGCGGCGGTGTACCTCGCCGAGTGCCGACAGCTCGACATCGAGGTGTTGAACCCGTGCGTCAACGACAGCGAGGTCGACTTCGCCGTCCGCTTCGACGAACCGCGCGACGCGGGAGAAGGCGGGACCGGCCGTGCCCATGGGGCGCGAGCGGATGCGAGCGGGGTGAACATGGGCAGGATTCGGTTCGGGTTGTCGGCGGTGCGCAACGTGGGGGAGGGCGTCGCCGACCAGATCGGTCGTGCGCGTGCCGAGGGCGGACCGTTCGTCGACTTCCAGGACTTCTGCGAGCGGGTCGAGCCGACCGCGCTCAACAAGCGCACCGTGGAATCGTTGATCAAGGCGGGTGCCTTCGATGCGCTCGGCCATCCGCGCCAGGGGCTGCTCACGGTGTTCGAGCAGATCTCCGATTCGGTGTTGTCGCGACGGCGCGAACGCGACCAGGGAGTGATGTCGTTCTTCGATCTCGGCGATGCGTTCGGCGGCGGCGATGCCGGTCCCGCGTTCGACGATCGGGTGTCGATCCCCGACATCGATTTCGACAAGAGCACGCGGCTCGCGTTGGAGAAGGAGATGCTCGGCCTGTACGTGAGCGATCATCCCTTGCTCGGTGCGCGTCGGGCGCTCGCCCGCTACACCGAGTGCTCGGTTGCCGACCTCGCCGATCTCGACGACGGGTCGATGCGGACTCTCGGTGGGATCGTGACCGCGTTGCAGCGGAAGTACACCAAGCGCGGCGACCTGATGGCCACGTTCGTTCTCGAAGACCTGTCGGCGTCGATCGAGGCGATGGTGTTCCCGAAGACGATGCTCGCGATCAACGAGTTGCTCGCGGCGGATGCGATCGTGGTGGTGAAGGGTCGGGTCGACAAGCGCGACGACACGCCGAAATTGATGGTGATGGAGTTGAGCCGACCGGAGCTGCACCTGGACTCGGGTCCGCCGGTGCGCCTGCGCGCGCGGGCCGGGGGGTTCGATTCGTCGAAGGTCGACCGGCTGCGCGAGATCATCGCCGCGCATCCGGGTGATTCCCCGTTCTTCGTGCACCTCCAGGGGCCCGACAAGGAGACGATCATCAAACTCCCGGACGAGTTCCACTGCGACGGGAGCAACGGCTTGCACGCCGAGTTGCGCGTGGCGTTCGGGGCCGACTGCATCGTGTAGCGGTGCCAGTTCGCGGTCGCCTGTGGCAGAATGCCCGGCTTCCGCCCTCGGGTGCAGGGCTGCGCTCGGGGTCCGGGGCTGCCCTCGGGGTCGACCGACAGTGAGTGGAGACGACATGCGCATCGGGATCCTCGGAGCGACCGGACCGGCGGGCGCGGGGTTGGCGGCACGCCTCGCGAGCGTCGGTCACGAGGTGCTCTTCGGCTCGCGCGATCTCGCCAAGGCGACGGCTGCTGTCGGCGAGCTGGGGGCGAAATGGGGCGACCGGGTCGCGAGCCTGATCCCGTGCGACAACGCTGCCGCGTGCGACGCGCCCGTCGTGATCCTTGCCGTGAACGCCGACTCGGTGATCCCGACGGTCAAGGACCATGCCGAGCGACTGAGCAACAAGATCGTCGTCTCGATGGCGAACAACCTGACTCGGAACGGCAACGAGTTCAACGCGGTGCTCCCGCCGCACGGGTCGATCGCCGCCGAGCTGCAGGCACTGCTCTGGCGGAGCCGCGTGTGCACGTCGTTCCATCTGGTGCCAGCCGCGGAGTTCGCCGATCTCGACCACACCATGGAGAGCGATGTCGTCGTGCTCGGCGACGACGACGACGCTCGCCACACGCTGATGGAGATCACGAGCAGCATCCCCGACCTGCGGGCGCTCGATGGCGGATCGTTGCGCAACGCGGTGGGCATGGAGACGTTCGCTGCGGTCCTGCTCACCATCAACGTGCGCCACAAGATGCGGGCGAGCCTGCACCTGAAGACCGTGCAGTAGCCCGGCCGCAGCGTCCGGACCGGTAGCCTCGCCCCGTGGTCATGCGCCTCTACGACACCGCGCGGCGAACCGTCGTGCCCTTCGATCCGGGTCCCGACGTGAGCCTCTATGTCTGTGGGATCACCCCCTACGACAGCACGCATCTCGGGCACGCTGCGACCTATCTCACCTACGACCTCCTGATCCGGCGCCTCGAAGATCTCGGCCGCAGCGTTCGTTACGTGCGCAACATCACCGATGTCGACGACTCGATCCTCCCCAAGGCGCGGGAGCTCGGTGTGCACTACCTCGACCTCGCCGCCGAGGAGGTCGCTCGGTTCCAGGGCGACATGGCCGCGCTCGAGCTTCGCGTTCCCGACGCCGAGCCGCGCGCGACCGAGGCGATCGACGGGATCATCGAGTTGGTCGGCAAGTTGCTCGACTCCGACCACGCCTACATGACCGCCGGCACGGTCTACTTCGACATTTCGAGTTTCCCGAGCTTCGGTCAGCTCTCGCATTACTCCGAGGACCAGATGCTCAAGCTGGCGCGGGCGCGGGGCGGGAACCCCGACGATCCGCACCGGCGGCATCCGCTCGACTTCATCCTCTGGCAACCGAGCCTCCCCGACGAACCGAGCTGGCGTGCGCCGTTCGGTGTCGGACGCCCGGGCTGGCACATCGAGTGCAGCGCGATGTCGATGGCCGAGCACGGCGAGACGATCGACATCCACGGTGGCGGGACCGATCTGATCTTCCCGCATCACGAGTGCGAGATCGCCCAGAGCGAAGCGTTGACCTCCAAGCCGTTCGTGCGCCATTGGATGCATTCGGCGATGGTCAACTACGAGGGCGAGAAGATGAGCAAGTCGCTAGGCAACCTCGTCTTCGTGAGCGACCTGCGTGCCAAGGCCGATCCGCGAGCGATCCGGCTCGCACTCATGCGGCACCACTATCGCAGCGGGTTCGAGTGGTACGACACCGACATCGACGAAGGTGTCGCGATGCTCAATCGGCTCCTCGCTGCCGCGCAGGCGCAGGCCGGCCCCGACCCGGCGCCGTTCGCGGCGCGTGTGCGGGCGGCGCTCGACGACGACCTCGACGCGCCCCGTGCGCTCGAGGCGCTCGCCGATCTCGCCGACGCGATCCTGTCGGGCGGCACCGACACGAGCGCGCCCGACGAGCTCCGTGCGCTCGGCGCGCTGGTCGGGGTCAACCTCGACCGTCCCGTTGCCATCGGCACCTGACCCAGGACCCAGGACCCAGCCCCATGAGCCAGATCACGGTCACGCTGCCCGACGGATCGAGCCGGGCGTACGACCGGGGCACGACTCCCCAGCAGATCGCCGACTCGATCGGCAAGCGTCTCGGCAAGGCGGCGGTCGCAGCGCGACTCGATGGCGAGTGGGCCGACCTGGGCCGCCCGCTCACGGGCGACGTCACGCTCGCGCTCGTCACACGCGACTCCGACGACGGGCGCGAGGTGCTGCGCCACGGCACGGCCCACGTGTTGGCCCAGGCGGTCACCCGGTTGTTCCCCGGCGCCCGATACGCCATCGGGCCCGCGATCGCCGACGGCTTCTACTACGACTTCGAGTTGCCGGGCGGGCGGACCTTCTCCGACGCCGACCTCGAGGCGATCGACGCCGAAATGCGCGCCATCATCCGCGCCGATCAGCCGTTCGTGCGCGACGACCTCGACTTCGACGCCGGGCGCGGTCTGTTCGCCGACCAACCGTTCAAGGTCGAGATCATCGACAAGGTCAGCGCGGGCGCCGCCGGCGACGACGACGCCGGGGAGGTCGGCGGCGACGGCGTGTCGATCTATCGGAACCTCGCGGCCGACGGCTCGGTCGCGTTCACCGATCTGTGTCGTGGACCTCACGTCCCGAGCACCGCGCGCCTCGGCGCGTTCAAGCTGCTGAGGGTCGCGGGCGCTTACTGGCGCGGCGACGAGCACGGCCCGCAGCTCCAGCGCATCTACGGGACGGCATGGGAAGACGCCAAGGCGCTCGAAGCGCACCTCCACCGACTCGAGGAGGCCGAGCGGCGCGACCATCGCCGCCTCGGCGTCGAGCTCGATCTGTTCTCGTTCCCCGACGAGGTCGGTTCGGGCCTCGCGCTGTTCCACCCCAAGGGCGGGATCGTCCGCATGGTGATGGAGGAGTACTCGCGGAAGCGCCACGAGGAGGCCGGCTACGAGTTCGTCTACTCGCCGCACATCACCAAGCGCGAGTTGTTCGACACGAGCGGGCATCTCCAGTGGTTCGCGGAGGGCATGTTCCCGCCGATGGAACTCGACGGCGGCGCGGAGTACTACCTGAAGCCGATGAACTGCCCGTTCCACTCGCTGATCTACGGCAGCCGCACCCGTAGCTACCGCGAACTGCCGTTGCGGTTGTTCGAGTTCGGCACCGTGTACCGCTACGAAAAGTCGGGCGTGGTGCACGGCCTCACCCGCGCTCGAGGGTTCAGCCAGGACGACGCGCACATCTACACCACGAAGGAGAACATGGGCGACGAGCTCGTCTCGTTGCTCGACTTCGTGCTGTCGCTGCTCGCCGACTACGGCCTGTCCGACTTCTACCTGGAGTTGTCGACGAAGCCCGAGGGCAAGGCGGTCGGTACCGACGAGGAGTGGGCGGAGGCGACCGAGACGTTGCGGCGGGCCGCGCTCACCAAGGACCTCGACCTCGTCCTCGACGAGGGCGGGGGAGCGTTCTACGGCCCGAAGGTATCGGTCCAGGCCAAGGACGCGATCGGGCGCACGTGGCAGATGAGCACGATCCAACTCGACTTCCAGACCCCCCAGCGATTCGACCTCTGGTACACCGGCGCCGACAACGAGCGCCATCGACCGATCATGATCCACCGCGCGCTGTTCGGCAGCGTCGAGCGCTTCTTCGCCGTGCTCGTCGAGCACTACGCGGGAGCGTTCCCCGCCTGGTTGGCTCCCGTGCAGGTGACCGTCCTGCCGGTCGCCGACCGTCACGACGACTACGCGCACGCCGTTGCCGCGGCGTTGCGCACGGCCGGGAACCGCGCCGAGGTGGTCGACGGACACGGCGGCGCGTTGGGTGCGCGCATCCGGCGGGCGAAGCTCGACAAGGTGCCGTACGTGCTGGTCGTCGGCGACGCCGATGTCGAGGCGGCGACGGTCGGGGTCAACGCTCGGGGGAGCGCGACACCCGAACGCGGTGTCTCGCTCGACGCATTCCTCGCGCGTCTCGGGGCCGAGGTCGCGGCCCGCGTCGCGACATGACCCTCGACCGCTTGTGGGCCGGTTGGCGGAGCCGTTACGTGTCCGAAGAAGCCGGACGGGCAACGGCGTGCTTCTTGTGCGCGCTCGACGGGTTCGGCGACGACGAGGTGATCGCCGCGGCCACGCTCGTGCTCGAGCGGACGGCCGCGACGGTGACGGTCATGAACCTCTACCCCTACGGCTCGGGCCACCTGCTCGTCGCGCCTCGCCGACACGTTGCCGACCTCGAGTCGCTCGGCGACGACGAGGCTGCCGAACTGATGGGCGCGCTGCGCCGCGCCGTGCGAGCGGTGAAGGCCGCGTACGGGTGCGACGGCGTGAACGTCGGTTTCAACCTCGGGCTGTCCGCCGGCGCGGGTGTCCCCGGCCACGTGCACGGCCACGTGCTGCCCCGGTGGAGTGGCGACACGAACTTCATGACCGCGGTCGCCGAGACCCGTGTGATCCCCGAGGCGCTCGAGACCGGCTGGGAGAAGCTGCGCGCGGTCTGGCTAGCGTGAGCGGGATGGAACGCCCGGGTCCGGATTCGCGCGACGTCCCCGCCTCGCCGGGCGCCGAATCGCCGGCTCCTGGCAGTGGCGATGTCCTCCCCGCCGACCTCGACGTCACCACGCTCGTCGGCGTGTACCAGGTCCCCGACGTGCGTCGCCGCCGGATCGCCGGCTGGATCCTCGTCGCCTTTGCCGCCGCGTGCGGCGCCGCGTTCGCGGCGAGCGACAACGGGGGATTGCTCGCCGTCGCCGTCGTGCTCGGCGTCGTGGGCGGGTATCACTTCGCCGCGGCGTGGCGTCTGGCGATCGACCAGACCGAGGCGCTCGCGGTGGCGAGCCGCACCGTCGGGTTCCCGGTCGGCCACGCGAGCGCGCGGGTGATGTTCCGAGGACTGCGCAGCCGGCCGGTGTGGCAGGTGCTGCTCTATTCGGCCGACGAACCTCCGAGCATTCGCGGCCTGGTCGAGCTCGACGCCGTCGACGGTGCGGTGCTCGGCGAGTACACCGAGGGCAACCCCGAGGATTGGTCCCAGTACGCGGCGACCCCCGGGACCGCTTCGCCATAGGCGCCCGGCCGCACAGCAGTCGGGCCCGAGATCAGCGGCCGGTTGTCAGCGTGTTGCTCCGACCGCGGCCGCTCGGGCCTGCTCGACGAGGTGGGCCGGCAGCGGGTCGTAGTGGCTGTGCCGAGTGCGGTAGCGCCCGCGGCCGTGGGTCATCGACCGGAGATCGATCGAGAACCGCATCGCCTCGCTCGTCGGCACGAAGGCAGTGATCTCGACCTCGCCGTCGCCGACCGCGGCCGAGCCGTGGATCCGGCCCCGCTTGGCGTTGAGGTCGCCCATCACGTCGCCCTGGTACGCCTCGGGGACGACGATCACGAGTTCGCTCACCGGTTCCAGCAAGATCGCCCCTGCTGCAGCGAGTGCCTCGCGGAGTCCGGTCGCGGCGGCGGTCTTGAACGCCATCTCCGAGCTGTCGACCGGATGGTGCTTGCCGTCGAACACGGTGATCACCACGTCGACCACCGGGAAGCCGAACGCGCCGCCGTGCGCCACGGCGTCCATCACGCCCTTTTCGACCGCGGGGATGAAGTTGCGCGGGATGACACCGCCGACGATCGCCTCGTCGAAGGTGACGCCCGCCCCGCGCGGTTCGGGTGCCACGCGCAGCCAGGCGATCGCGAACTGGCCGTGCCCACCGGTCTGCTTCTTGACCTTGCCTTCGGCCTCGGCCGTACCCGTGATGGTCTCGCGGTATGCGACCCGCACGTCTTCGGTGTCGACCGGGACCCCGAACTTGCCGGCGAGCTTGGAGAGCGCGATCGACAGGTGGGTCTCGCCGGTACCCCACAGCAGCGTCTGGTGCGTCTCGGCATTGCGTTCGATCCGGAGAACAGGATCCTCGTCTTCGAGGCGGTGCAGCGCGTTCGCGAGCTTGTCCTCGTCGTTCTTGTTGCGCGCGACGATCGCGGTCGCGAGCAAGGGCTCGGGCGCGATCGGGGCGTCGAACTCCACGGCGACGCCACCCGTCGAGAGCAGGTCGCCGGTGCGCACGTCGGCGAGTTTGGCGACCGCGCCGAGATCGCCCGCGGCCAACTCGGTGACGGCCTCTTGTTCCTTGCCGCGCATCGTGAAGAGCTGGTGCAATCGCTCGTCCTTCTTGGTGCGCGTGTTGACGAGGTGATCGTCGGGACGCACGGTGCCGCGGACGACCTTGAACAGGTTCACGTGGCCGACGTACTGGTCGACGATCGTCTTGAACACCGAGAGCGCGGTCACGCCATTGGTGCCCGACGCGTCGTCGCCGACGTGGGGCGCGGGCCCTTCCTCGGCGATGAAGTGCGCGAGGCGATCGACGCCGATGAGCCGGGTCGCGGCGCCGCACAGCACCGGGAACACGGGGCCCGCGTCGATGCCGGCCGCGAGTGCGAGTTCGAGCTCGTGGACGTCGATGGGTTCCTCGGCGAGGTATCGCTCCGTGAGCGTGTCGTCGGCGACCACGATGCCTTCGACGAGCGCGTCGTGGATCGCGTGTTCTTCGGCCGCCAGGTCGTCGGGGCTCGGGCCGTCGGTGCCCGCGGCCGATCCCTCGGAGTAGAAGATCGCGTGGTCGTCAAGCAGGTCGACGACACCGCGCAGCGCGGCTTCCTCGCCGATGGGAAGTTGGAGCGGGGCGACTCCCGCTCCGAAGCGCGCCTTCAGTTGGTCGAGCGTGCGCCGAAAGCTGGCGCGCTCGCGGTCGAGCTTGTTGACGAAGAAGGCCCGCGGGATGCCGCGGGCCTCGGCGATGCGCCAGGCGACCTCGGTCTGGACCTCGACGCCCTCGACGGCGCTGACGACGAACAGCGCGAGGTCGGCAGCCGCGAGCGCTGCGGCGACGTCACCGACGAAGTCGGCGTAGCCGGGTGCGTCGAGGAGGTTGATCTTGTGCCCCTCGTGCTCGAAGGGCGCGAGCGTCAGACCGACCGACATGGCGCGCCGGTGCTCCTCGGGGTCGAAGTCGGACACCGTCGTGCCGTCTTCGACCCGGCCGACGCGCCCGATGGCACCGGACGCGTACAGCAATGCCTCGACGAGGCTGGTCTTGCCGGCTCCCTGATGGCCGACGACGGCCACGTTGCGGAGCTGGGCGGTCGGGAACGACTTCACACGGCACCCCCGGTTCGACGGTGCCGCGGATCCTAAGCAACGCCGCCGGGTGCCGTCCCCGGTCAGGAGCGAATTGTTCGCTTGATTCCCGCGGCTCGTCTGCCGATGACTCTCCTGGTGGCTGGGCGGGCAATCCAGCCAAGGGACCTGAACGTGCGTCGATTTCACCGGCGCGTCCTCGTGACGCTCGCCGCTGCACTGTTGCTCGCGCCGCTCGCCATCGCCGTGCCCAACCGATTCGACCCGAGGGCGGCCCGCGCCGGCGCGAGCCCGGTCGACGGTCGAACGGTCGGCGCGCAGGACTGGGAGTTGCTCTGGGAGAGCGACGCGCAGCTCGCCGCGGACCTCGACGCGATCGATGCGTCGGGGATGACCTGGATCCGCCTCCAGCTCGACTGGCCGAGCATCCAACCGACCGGCGCGACCGGCTGGAACTGGACGCACACCGACCGCGTCGTCGACGCCGCGAACGCGCGCGGGCTCCAAGTCCTCTTCCTCGCGACCTACGCGCCGGCGTGGGCCCGCCCCGCGGGTTCGACCTCGCTCCACACGCCGCCGACGAACCCCGATCACTTCGCGACCTTCGTCCGCGAGGCCGCGAAGCGTTACGCACCGAAGGGCGTGCACCACTACGAGATCTGGAACGAACCGAACCTCGGGGTCGTGTATCGGCCGAAGGCCGATCCGGTCGGCTACACGACCCTGCTGAAGAAGGCGTACAGCGCGATCAAGGCCGTCGACCCGCAATCGCTCGTCATGGTCGGAGGTCTGTCGCCGGCGGCCGACAACGCGACCGACCTCAGCATGGCGACCTTCATCACCCAGATCTACGCAGCGGGGGCCAAGGGCAGCTTCGACGCGATCGCCATCCACCCGTACTCGTTCCCGTGGGCGCCCACCTACGCCGCCGAGTGGAACAGCTTCTTCAAGGCGCCGGCACTGCACTCGATCATGGCGGCGAACGGCGACGCCAACCTGCAGATCTGGGCGACCGAGATCGGCTTCCCGACCGGTACGAGTTCCAAGGCGGTGTCGGAGGCGGGCCAGGCCGACATGCTCGAGGAAGCAGTGGTCGCCTGGGACCGCTATTCGTTCGGCGGGCCGTTGTTCTGGTTCAGCCTCGTCGACCCCGGGAACGACCCGGCCGACTTCTACCAGAACTGGGGTCTGCTCCGACTCGACCGGACCAAGAAGGTCGCGTACACGCGGCTCCAGCAGGTGCTCCTGTCGGCCGACGCCGTCAAGGTCGTGCCGGGTCCGGGTTCCGCGACGGTCACCTGGACCGCGCCCGCGACGCCACAGGCAGCGATCACCGGCTACAAGGTCGTGGCGAGCCCTGGTGGCGCGTCGACGACCGTGGGTGCCGGCGCGCGGACTGCGACGTTGCCCCTCGTCGACTTCACGGCGTACACCGCGACGGTCCAACCGCTGACCACCGCGGGGCCCGGCGTCGTGTCGAAGCCGTCGGCTCCGTTCACGCCGGGCGCACCGACCTTCGTTCCCTACATCGGCCAGGTGCTCGAACCCGATGCCGGGACCGTCACGATGGAGGTCCCGGTCCTGCTCGACCGGGTCACGACCCGCGACGTCGTGGCCGATTACCGGACGCAGTCGATCGCGCCCTACTTCGTCGCCGCTGTCCCGAACGACTATCTGGCGGCGAGCGGCACGGTGACGATCCCGGCCGGGTCGCGCTCCGCGACGATCCGGGTGACCGTCCAGGGCGACGTGCACCCCGAGCCCGGTGGTGACCTCTTCATGGTCACGTTCTCCAACCTTCGCAACGCGACCTTGGGCGGTTACGGCATCGCCGTCGGCTACATCGAGGAGGACCCGGGAGGGTGAGGTCACCTCGCCAGGTGGGGTACCCTGACCCTGGTGCTCGCGATCGCGAGCAACCCGAAGGGAGTACCCCATGCTCGATCGACGCTGGCGCGCCGGTGTCGAGCGCGGCCTCGGCCCGATCGGGGCCGGGCTCGGACGCCTCGGCATCACGCCCGACGCGCTGACGGTCTTCGGCCTCCTCTGTTCGATCGCGACCGCCGTCGCGGTCGCGTCGGGACACCTCGTGTGGGGTGTCGTCGGGATCGCCCTCGCCGGACTCGGCGACCTCCTCGACGGCAACCTCGCGCGCAGCAGTGGTCGTACTGGTCCCCGCGGCTCGTTCTTCGACAGCGTTGCCGACCGCGCCTCGGACGCCGTCGTGCTCGGCGGCGTCGGCTGGTACGTGGCCCGCGAGTCGGCGCACCTGCCGATGCTCGCCTTCGCGGTCGCGGCGTTGTCGATGCTCATCAGCTACGAGCGCGCCAAGGCCGAGGCACTCGGTCTCGAGGCGCGCGGCGGCCTCATGGAGCGCGCCGAGCGCTTCGTGTTGCTCGGCGTCGGCATGGCGTTCGACGTGCTCGTGCCCGTGTTGTGGGTCATGCTCGTGCTCTGCGCCTTCACCGTGGTCCAACGATTCGCGAAGGTGTGGATCGCCGCGGGGCGACCCGTGACCCCCGGAGCGCACGAACCGCGGGCGCGTTCGCGGCGCCTCCCCGGTCGGATCCCGGGCCGGCGGGCGACTCCGACGACGGGGACCGCGACCCCGGCACTGCGCGCGTGGTGGGAGACCCGCCGACCCGCGGTGCGCGGCACGCGTTCGCCGCGCGAGCGGACCGGCCGGCGCCACCCCGCGGGCCGACCTTCGTCGCGTCCCTGACCCGGGGATCGCGCTGAACCCAGGGACGGCACCGTGACCGACGCGGGCGGCCTTGCGGCCTATGTCGCGTATCGCACCGGGGCACTCGCTGCGCGCGTCGTTCCGCCCGCCCTCGGACGACCGGCCGCTCGTGGCATCGGTCGTGCGCTCGCCGCGACGATGCCGGGCCGCCGACGCATGGTCGCGCGACATCTGCGTCGCGCGTCGGGCGGTGCGATCTCCGACGCCGACCTCGAACGCGCGGTCGGCGGTGCGTTCGACTCCTACGCGCGCTACTGGCTCGAGATGTTCCGGCTCCCGCACGAGCGGAAGGCCGCGATCGATCGCGACTTCGAGGTGGTCGGGTTCGAACACCTCGAGACCGCGCTCGCCGGAGGACACGGAGCGATCGTCGCGTTGCCGCATCTCGGTGGCTGGGAATGGGCAGGCGCCTGGATGGCGCACGTCAAGGGTGGGCGCCTCCTCGTGGTCGTCGAACCCGTCGAGCCTCCGGAGTTGTTCGCTTGGTTCGCCAAGGCTCGCGCCGCGATGGGGATGGAGGTCGTCGCGCTCGGGCCCGACGCGACCAGGCGCGTGTTGCGGGCCTTGCGCGACAACTGGATCGTGTGCCTCGTGTCGGACCGCGACCTCACCGGCGACGGCGTCGAGGTCGAGTTCTTCGGTGAGCGCACGACATTGCCCGCAGGTCCCGCGACGCTCGCGCTCCGCAGCGGCGCCCCGATCCTTCCGGTCGCCGTGTACTTCGGGCCCGGCCGCGAACACCAGGGTGTCGTGCGCCCTCCGCTCGACACTCGACGCGGCGACGGCCGGCTACGCGACGACGTGACGCGCATCACCCAGGATCTCGCCCGTGAGTTCGAGTCGCTCATCCGCGCCGCTCCCGAACAGTGGCATCTCATGCAGCCGAACTGGCCTTCGGACCGCGAGTGAAGGCGACCGGTCGCGCGGCAGCCCCGCTGCGGGTACTGATGGCCTCTCCGTATTCGCTGACCCGCGTCGGGGGGGTGCAGGGGCAGGTGCTCGGGCTCACCCGGGCGCTCCGTGGGCTCGGGGTCGACGTGCGGGTCGTCGGGCCGTGCGACGGTCCGCCGCCCGCGCCGGGGATCATGAGCGTCGGCCCGAGTGTCGGCTGGGAGAGCAACGGGTCGATCGCTCCGATCGCGACCGACCAGCAGGCGGCGCGCCGGACGATCGACGCGTTGCGCGACCTCGAACCCGATGTCATCCATCTCCACGAACCTGCCGTTCCCGGCCCTGCGCTCACGCTGACGATCGGCGCGGAGGTTCCGATCGTGTCGACGCATCACATCTCGGGAGCGGTGGGTCGCGAGTGGGCGCTGCCGGCCCTGCGCCTCCCGATGTCGCGAATCGCGGCGCGCGTCGCGGTGTCGGAGTCGGCGCGGCTGACGGCCGAGGACGCCTATGGCGGCGAGTATCGCGTGCTGTGGAACGGTATCGATGTCGAGCGCGCGCAGCACGCGTGCCCGTGGCCGACCGATCGGCCGGCCGTGCTCTTCGTCGGTCGCCACGAACAACGCAAAGGTCTCGGTGTGCTCCTCGACGCGTGGCAGGGGATCGGTCGCGACGCAGAACTCTGGGTCGTGGGCGCAGGTCCCCAGACCGAGGAACTCCGCGCACGAGGCGTCGCCGACGTGGCGTGGCTCGGCCGCGTCGACGACGACGAGCGCGACCGACGCCTCGCCGCGGCCACGGTGTTCTGCGCGCCCGCACTCGGCGGCGAGTCGTTCGGGGTGGTGTTGCTCGAGGGGATGGCCGCGGGCGCGGCCATTGTGGCTTCCGACATCGACGGGTATCGCAACGTCGCGACCCACGACCGCGACGCGCTGCTCGTCGCGCCCGGCGACCCCGACGCGCTGCGCGAGGCGCTGCGCGCGTTGCTCGACGACCCGGCGCGTCGCGCCCGGCTGGTCGCCGCCGGTCGTGCACGCGCCGAGGCATTGTCGATGCGAGCGCTCGCCGAGACGTACCGCGCCCTGTACGCCGAGGTGCGGCGGTGAACGGTGCGATGAGCGGGTCGCGCGACGCAGCAGCGGCGTTCGCGGCCGGCGTGCTCGACGAGCTCGAAGCGACCGCGGTCGCTGTCGTCGAGGAGATCACGCGTGTCGTGCGCCCGGCGATGGGGGTGCCCGGATCACGAGTCGGCGTCGGCACCGCGCCCGGTGGCGACGTGACGCTCGCGATCGACGAGCTCGCCGAAGATGCGCTCGACCGGGTCGTGCGCGCCGCCGGCGACCTCGCGTACTACTCGGAGGACCGTGGTCTCGTGCAGGTGGGGACTCCGCGCGCGATCTTCGTGGTCGACCCGATCGACGGCACCCGGCCGGCGGCGGCCGGGTTCGAGGCGTGCTGCGCCTCGGTCGCGATCGTGCCTCCCGATGTCGACGCGACGCTCGGCGAGGTGGCCGTCGGCGTGATCGGCGAGCTGCGCGGACCGGCGACCTACGTGGCCCGCGCGGGGCGCGGCCTGCGAATCGACGACGCCGCGGGGAGTCGGCGCGTCGCGCGCCTGTCGAGCACGGTCGAGCTCGCGTCGATGTTCTGCGGCGCGAGCAACCGGGCACGGCCCCACCTCGCGCTCGCGCACGTGCTCGCCGAGATGGTCGATGCATCCGCGATGGGCGGGGGCTTCTTCGAGCTCGGGTCGGCGACGTATGCGATGACGCGGATCGTCACCGGTCAGCTCGACGCCTACGTCGACCCGGGCCAACGCATGATCCAAGCCTGCCCCGAGCTCGAGCCGGAGTTCCGGCGTGTGGGGCTCGGAGCCGTCGGGGTCAACTTCCCCTACGACATCGCCGCCGCGATGCTGATCGTCGGCACCGCAGGAGGCGTCGTCTCGGACGCGTCCGGTGGGTCCCTCGCTCCGCGACCAGCGGTCGGTTCTGGCGACGGTTTCGGCGTCTCGGTGATCGCGGCAGCGTCGCCGTTGCTCCACGCGCGGCTCCTCGATTCGGTCGATCGCGGAATCGAACGCGTCCGAGCGTCGTTGCAGACCCCGCCCTGATCGCCTCGCTCCGATCCCGCCACCCGGCTGCCGGTGCGGGTCCCCGGGGGCGTCGGCGGGCACTCCTACACTCAGCAGGCCGCAACGAGAGGTTTCGCTCATGCTCCCCGTGATCATCATCGTCGCCGTGATCCTGATCGTCGTGCTGGCCTTCGTCGTGCTGTACAACGGGCTCGTCCGCCTGCGCAACCGGGTCGACAGTGCCTGGTCGCAGATCGACGTTCAGCTGAAGCGCCGTCACGATCTCATTCCGAACCTCGTCG